>NZ_JBIVOP010000012.1:0-186265 GCF_044754175.1 Neobacillus sp. NPDC093127 | reverse complement strand
CTCCCAATGATTCGCTCGACTTGCATGTATTAGGCACGCCGCCAGCGTTCGTCCTGAGCCAGGATCAAACTCTCCAAGAAAGTTGATTAGCTCATAAATGTTACGTTGGCTTAGTTTTATAAAAAAACTAAAAAATATTGTTTGTTGACGTTTTTGTTTGTTTAGTTTTCAAAGAACAATGTTATAATCGCTCATAAGCGACTTTATCAATATAACATAAAGCTTTTCGATATGTCAATAACTTTTTTTAAACCGTCACTCACGAAAACTTTATTAGAATGTTTCGCAGCGACGGTTATTAATATACCAAGCAAACAAAAAAAGGTCAATACCTTTTTTGTTTTTTTAAGATAATTTTTTATGAACACAATATCCGCGATGAAAAACCCCATGACCTTTTGTTTCAATATTTACTACATCTATTAGATGTTTATCAATTAAATACTCAAGCAGGACAGCAAGATCAACAGAGTAAGGGATTAAATCCTTTTCATTCATTATTTCATTAAAGAACCAGTATTCCTTGCCGCTAAGTACTTCCAATAAGTGAGAGGTCCCAATAGTTGTCCTGGAATGAATCATGAACTCACTTGCGAGGAATAACAATTCAAGTCTCTTCTCAAGTGTCTCTTCACTGTTAACCAGTTCCTCATATAATTTATATATTTCCGGTTCGATTTGTTTTACTTGCTGCCAAACTGTAAGCTCTGGGTGGAGACCGTTCTCAATTACCGCTAATCTCGCTAGATGGTGTAAGGAATGGACGACATGATTATAAGCATCTAGAACCTGTTTGCTTTCGAATAATGCTTTTCCATCGACATAACGACGAATTAATTTAGCAAATTCTACTCCCATTTTAATTTTCCGCCCATTAAAAGGAAATTCCCGCAGTTCTGTTTTTAAATTAGCAACGTATTCATTTCGGTCAAAAAGAATTTTGGCATCATGAAGCCACTCAAATATTTTTCGATTTGTGCCTAGTAATAGCCATTCTTGAAGCTGGGTTTCAGCAATGACATGCATGGCAGCCTTTTTGTTGTTGTAAGTGTAATGTTTTATGAATAACGGCTGATCTGCCTCTTTAACAATTACTAAGAGAATAACATCAAATGAATCAGTAATATGACTTAATTTTTGTTTTTTTTCAATCAACAACACTCCTAGAGTATTGGATTGGCTCGCCCTTTCTTGATAAATAGGCCGAAGGATGTCTTCCATTCATCATTCCTCCATTTTTTTCGGGTAAGGTATATGTTCGACAATGAACCTAAATATCCTCCTTACGACAAAGACAAATTTCGACAACCTTGCCGCATAATTTTTTCTCTTTTCGTAAATATGGTATAGTTTTTCTAGGAGGGAGTTTCAACATGGCAAAATATTCGAGTAAAATAAATAAAATTCGTACCTTTGCATTATCACTAATTTTCATCGGCTTCATTGTTATGTATGGTGGTATCTTTTTTCGTACTTCACCACTTATTATGACCATCTTTATGCTCTTGGGTCTTCTTTTTATTATTGCGAGTACAGTTGTTTATTTCTGGATTGGAATGTTATCAACAAAAAGTGTCCACGTAAAGTGTCCAAGCTGTGGTAAACTTACAAAAATGCTTGGGAAAGTGGATATGTGCATGTATTGCCGGGAACCATTAACACTTGATCCAAAACTCGAAGGTAAAGAATTTGACGAAACCTACAATAAGAAAAATCGGGAAAATAAATAGAGGATGAACTTACCTTTATGGCTTCAAGCCACGAAAGGTAAGTCATCCTTTTTTTAATCAGCTTAAATCTGTTGAAGTTAATGTACCTCTTTACTTGCGCATTCAGGACAGGAACCGTAAATTTCCATCCGGTGAGTTTCCACTTTAAAGCCAGTCACATGTGAGGCAAGATGCTCCACCTCATCTAAGCCCGGATATTGAAAGTCTACAATTTTTCCGCATTTTTCACAAATGACATGATAATGATGCGAAGTTACAAAATCGAAACGTGCGGATGCATCACCATAAGTTAATTCCTTAACAAGACCAACTTCACGAAATACTCGTAAATTATTGTAAACCGTCGCCACACTCATGTTAGGAAATTTCCCTTCAAGGGCTTTATATATTTCATCTGCTGTAGGATGTGACATCGAGTTTATTAAATATTCAAGTATCGCATGACGTTGCGGAGTAATTCGCACCCCCGTATCCTTCAGGGTATCCAACGCTTCTTTTAATTGATTCATCGCCATGCACCTTCTTTCTAAAAAAAATTCTTATATTATAATTGTTATAATTAATTTTACTAGGTAATTTGTACTTTTGTCAATATTGTAATCTCACTTACCGAATTGATTCTATTTTTTTAACTGTGCAAGGTCTTTTCCTTAGCCCCTAATTGATGGTTTACATATCGAGCGGTCACAAATAATAAATCCGAAAGCCGATTTAAATAGGCCAATACGAGTGGATTCACGTCCTCGCCCAATGTAACTGCACACCTTTCTGCCCTCCTTGCAATTGTTCGGGCAACATGAAATGCAGCACCTGCAGGGTGTCCTCCAGGCAGAATGAAATTCGTTAAACTCGGAAGTGCCACGTCCCAATCATCGATTTGTTTTTCCAATTCCTCCACATCGGAAGATTTGAGTGACCACTTTACTTCCTTTTCTTTTGGGGTCGCTAATTCTGCTCCGACATGAAAAAGGTTTGTTTGTATTTTATGATATGCATTTTCAATTATTTCTTTCCCTAGAAAATTTTCATTATTTAAATGACTCAAAGCGAGCCCAATCATTGAATTCGTTTCATCACAAGTCCCATAGGCCTCCACTCGTATGTCGTTCTTCGCTACCCTTTGTCCGTATATTAGTGAAGTTGTTCCCTTATCACCTGATTTTGTATAAATTTTCATATTAAATCCCCCTCGATGACCTTTTTTGGCTCTTCCCCTTCGAATGTCAGGAAGTGATTATTTTCCTTTATCATAACACCTATATGTATATTTAGAATACTCAGAATGAAGATATCCCATTATAAGCATAAAAAAAAGGGCCGCTATGGACCCAAAATCTATCTGAGGAGGTATGCCCTAATAAAATGATATTCAAATCAAGGTCTGTTGCATTGGACAAATGCCTTTCCTCGATAAAATAGGCTTAAAAAATTTATAGGTTATCACGTATGTAAGATAATGCTTCCTCTACATGCCCCTTGACCTGAACCTTTCTCCATTCCTTTGCCAGGGTGCCATCCTGATTAATAATAAATGTCGACCTTTCAATCCCCATATATTCTTTACCAAAGTTTTTCTTAAGTTTCCAGACATCATAGGCTTCAGCCACTTGGTGGTCCGTATCCGCGAGCAGTAGGAATGGCAGACCGTATTTTTCGATAAATTTTTGATGACGGTCGACCGGATCAGGACTAACCCCTAGGATTACCGCATTCAAATCATTAAATTGCTGAAATTGGTCCCGGAAATCACATGCTTCAGTTGTACATCCAGGAGTCATGTCTTTTGGATAAAAATAAAGCACAACATTTTTGCCGCGAAATTCTGTTAATGTTACTGTCTCGCCATTATTCGCTTTTAACTTAAAATCAGGTGCTTGCTTCCCTATCTCAATTGTCACTTAATATCACTCCAATTGTAAAATATTCCTTATTGATAGCGTAACTAATCTTTCCAGATAATACAACCTTCTCGCAAATCGATATGATTATTTATCTCTATTTAACATAACTCGCGCGACAAATGCAGCGGGCAGTGTATAACCAATTAACGCCTCAATTACAGCAATAATTCTTCCCACACCCTGCGGCAGGACATCACCATTGCCAACTGAAAAAAGTGTCATAGCGCTAAAATAAAAGCTTGTTTCGAAAATATTACTCTTCGGGTGCTCATTCACTTCTTTAAGTAATGGCAAACCAATTAAATGAAAAAGCAGATAAATTAATCCAAATCCAAGGATTACGGTTAAGTAGACTGTCCCCAAGTAAAGAAAATTTTCAACAGAGACAAATTTTCCTCTTATCGTGTTAGGAATGAATAAGGTTCTTAAACTCATAAATATACAAAAGATAACAACTGGCAGCAAGAAATAGAACACCGAGGACCACCTCTAAATTCAGATAGGTTACTCTATTTCTATGCTGGCTTGGACAATAAAATATCAAAGTTCTAACTAATTACCCGCTCCACGATATTTCTTGACACCCTGATTCCATAAGATTACAGAGAAAACAAAAAAGATAATTCCGATTACCGGAGTGAAGAACGAATACCAGTACCATTCTTCTTTTCCAAGGAAAAAGGCAGCGGGATAGACGCCAACAAACGCAAACGGCAGAATCCAAGTTAAGACGAAGCGGATGATGTTATTATAAATATTGACCGGGTACCTGCCGTAGTTACTAATATTGTACATCATCGGCATGAGCGATGTTCTTGCATCGGCCCAAAAGCTAATGCAGGCAAGCATGATGAACACGCCGCCATACACAAGCGCTCCGCCGATTACAAACACAATAAACAAGAACGGATGATACCAGTGCACTTCAATTCCCAGCCTGCTGCCGGCATAAAACATCACGGCAAGCCCGGTAAGTGCCCCGAATAACGATTCTAGTTCCAGCCGTTCAAGAATAATTTGAAACAGACTGTGGATCGGTCTTGTTAAAATCCGGTCCAGTTCGCCCTTCACGATATAGCGTTCATTAAAATCCCAAATATTAAAAAACGCAGAAAAGACAGCGTAAGGAACTAAGAAAAAGCCATAAATAAAAATAATTTCGTCCCGGTTCCAGCCATGAAGCAAATTAGTGTGGCCGAAAACGACTAAGATAAAGACCAGATTAATCGCCTGTGAAAGTAAATCCGAGAAAAACTCTACAAACAAATCAGCCCGGTATTGTAGTCTTGTTTTTAAATATTGCGATAGATATTGAAAAAACATTGATACGTAAAACAACGCTTAGCCCCCTTGAATCACCAGCTGTTTCTTCGCCGCATGCCACAGCAATTGGATTGGGATAACTAAAATGATTACCCAAAATAATTGCTGTCCAAGCGCTTCGATTGCCTGCTGGTGCGAAAAGCCTTTCGTAAAAATCATACTCGGTATATAGCTGATCCCTTGAAAGGGAAGGTATTTCATAATTCCTTGTGCCCAGCCGGGAAAAAAACTAATTGGCAGGAGCAGACCGGAAAACAAATCAATGACCACACGTTTAGCCCGAATCAAACCCATATTGTTATATAAGAAGAAAGTCGTTATCCCTGTTAATAAATTAAGCTGCGTATTAATTAAAAAACTCAGCAGGATAGAGACGGCAAATAAACCCCATACGCTTAAATCCCAGGTGAATCGGATTGGGAAGATAAAATAAACAATGACAAGGCCTGGTGCTGAAAAGAAAAACAAGCGAAAAATCCCCTCTCCTAAACCCTGCATCGTTTTCATCCCAAGATAATTGTAAGGTCTAATAAGCTCAACGGCCACTTTCCCCTCCATGATTTCCATCGCCATTTCACGGTCAAGATTGTTGAAGTAAAACGCCCGGGCCATCCAGGAAATTGCGACATAGGTAGTCATTTGGATGACAGACAGCCCTTGAATTTGCTCCTTCCCACCATAAATAGCCGTCCATAAAAAATAATAGGCACCGATATTTATGCTATAAATAAAGATCCCCGTATAATAATTCGTCCGGTAGGCGAGCATCATTAAAAAACGGATTCTAATCATTTCAAAATATTTATCCAACTTCGACCGCACCCTTTTCATAAATATTCCGGATGATTTCTTCTGTAGAGGTTTCGTTAATTTTCATGTCCTTTATTTTGTAAGCGGCAGCGACCTCGGCAATGACCTGCGATATCAGTTCATCGCTGTCCTCGATGTTTGCTGTAAAGATTAGGTCCCTATCATCTAATTCCCATTTAACAGGCATACCTCTTGTTACATGTTTAACAGCGGACAGATCCACCTTTTCAAGGAACTGGAATTGAAGCTCTTTTCCTTCGCCCAATGTTTCTTTTAAATTCTTAAGTGCACCATCATATATCACATGCCCTTCATCAAGCATGATGACCCGCTCACACAATGCTTCAATATCCGTAAGGTCATGGGTTGTCAGCAGAATCGTCGTGTTATATTTCTCATTAATTTCTTTTAAAAATTCACGAATTTTCAACTTCACCAGTACATCTAGTCCAATTGTCGGCTCATCTAAGAACAGTAACGGCGGATTGTGAATTAACGCTGCCGCCAATTCACAGCGCATCCGTTGGCCAAGCGATAATTTACGGACGGGCTTATCGAGAAGCGGTTCGATATCCAAGGTGCGAATGACATGATTCATGTGGTCGTCATATTGTTGATCCGACACTTTATACACTTTCTTTAACAGTCGGAATGACTCCTGAACAGCGATATCCCACCATAATTGCGAACGCTGGCCGAAAACAACACCGATGGTTTGGACAAATTTTTCCCGCTCTTTGTGTGGATTCATTCCATTAACAGTGATTTGTCCGGAAGTCGGAGTCAGGATTCCTGTCAGCATTTTAATCGTTGTCGATTTCCCTGCGCCATTTTCGCCGATGTAACCGACCATTTCACCTTTTCTGACAGTAAAACTAATATCATTTACGGCGGTAGCAATTTTATAATTCCTTGTGAATAAATCTCGAAATGCCCCCGTTAGCCCAGAACGACTGGAATAGGCTTTAAATTCTTTTCTTAATTTTTGTACCTCAATTGCATTATTCATCCTTGTAACCTCCTGAAACTTACCCTATTGAAATAGTTTAGCTAAATAAGAGTGTTAACACAAACGTCCTGCACTTCATTAAAAATTGAAAAAATTAAAAGGAAACTCAAATAGTGATAAAATAGGGATGAATTAATTTTAGGAGGAAAAAATATGCAGTTTTCAAACTCTGAGCGTATACATAACGAGGCTTTAAAACATATTGTCGGCGGGGTAAACAGCCCATCACGTTCCTATAAAGCGGTTGGCGGCGGTGCTCCAGTTGTCATGGAACGCGCCCAAGGTGCATACTTCTGGGATGTCGATGGTAATCAATATATTGACTACCTGGCAGCTTACGGTCCAATTATAACTGGTCATGCCCATCCGCATATTACAGAAGCAATTAAAAAAGCGGCAGAGTCTGGGGTTCTTTACGGTACCCCAACACCCCACGAAGTGAAATTTGCAAAAATGCTGAAAGAAGCGATTCCTTCGATGGATAAAGTGCGCTTTGTGAATTCCGGAACTGAAGCGGTAATGACAACCATCCGCGTTACCCGCGCCTATACTGGACGCGATAAAATTATCAAATTTGCCGGCTGTTATCATGGCCACTCCGATCTTGTCCTTGTTGCTGCGGGCTCTGGGCCTTCTACACTTGGGACACCTGATTCGGCTGGGGTACCAAAAAGCATTGCTCAAGAAGTCATAACCGTACCCTTCAACGATATCGAACCATTTAAAGAAGCGTTAGAAAAGTGGGGACCGCAAATTGCAGCGGTATTAGTAGAGCCCATCGTCGGGAACTTTGGGATCGTTGAGCCAAAAACAGGATTTTTGCAGCAGGTCAATGATCTTACACATGCAGCAGGAGCACTTGTAATCTATGATGAAGTCATTACGGCTTTCCGGTTCATGTACGGGGGAGCACAGGATTTATTAGGCGTCCAGCCTGATTTAACTGTGCTTGGAAAAATTATTGGCGGCGGTCTGCCAATCGGAGCTTACGGCGGACGGAAAGAAATCATGGAAACGGTAGCACCGCTTGGACCTGCATATCAAGCTGGAACAATGGCTGGAAATCCTGCCTCTATCCTCTCAGGAATCGCCTGCTTGGAAGTATTAAAGCAAGATGGTATTTATGATTATTTAGACCGGTTAGGGGCAATGCTAGAAGCGGGAATATTAGAGGCCGCCGCCAAACATGATATTCAAATCACTATTAATCGCTTGAAAGGTGCCTTTACCGTTTATTTTACATCTGAAAAAATTGAAAATTATCAACAAGCGGAAAACACTGATGGTGAAATTTTCGCAAAGTTTTTCAAACTGATGCTCCAACAGGGAATTAATCTTGCACCCTCCAAATACGAAGCATGGTTTTTGACCATTGCTCACACAGAAGAGGATGTTGAAGCAACTCTTCAAGCAGTAAACAATGCATTCTCCTTACTAAACGGCGAATAAATATTCATATTTCATACACAAAAGGGAGTGAAAATCACTCTCTTTTATTTTTACTAACCTCATGAAAACGGTTACATAAACACCTTCCATCGTTTCCCACCATGTTTCTATCCTCAGTTTTATATCCAAATTAATGTATATTTATTTGATTTCTGAATATTCATATGATACTATTAATTTGTATTCTCCCTTTTTAACCCATTACCTTAGTACCCCGTTAAAGTAACGTTTATTTACTACTACAAACAATATATTCCTATAGGAGGTGAGCGGCTTTAGCGGATAAACCGATGAAGCCAAACAAGATGACACAAAAATGGAGTCCTGCCCTTTTTCAAGATTTCCACAAACAGGAGCACGATGCGTGCGGAATCGTCGCTTGCCTCGAAAAGAGCAAACGGCCAACGCGAAAAAATATTCTTGATTGCATAGATGCCCTCGTGACCATGAATCATCGCGCAGGTTTTATTAATGGTGAAGGTGACGGTGTTGGGATTCATATGGATATCCCAACAGAGCTTTGGAAGCAAAAATTACGCAAGCGAGGTATCAATCCGCTCCATGCCGACAAAGAGGAATTTGCCGTCGGTCATGTGTTTATCAGTCAAGAAACAGACTGGGGTTCAATTAAACGAGAATTACTTAAAAAACTAGCAAACTATAAATTAGAGTTAATTTTTGAAACAGATGTGGTAACAGATTCCTCGGCACTCGGTCCAATCGCAATTCAAGAAGATCCCGTCTTTTGGCAATTCGCCTGCCTTTCAGACCAAACAGGCCAAGAATTAACGAAGATCCTGTTTGATGCGCTAATCGATTTTGAGTTGAATGAGCATGTTCATGTAGCATCACTTAGTCAAAACCAAGTCGTTTATAAAGTAATGGGTGCCGGAGATATTCTACCGCGCTACTATCATGACTTAGCGAACCCGCTTGTTGCGTCTACCATGACACTTGGCCATAATCGATATTCAACCAATACACTATCTAGCTTTTTCCGAGTCCAGCCCTTCAGTGTTTTAGGGCATAACGGAGAAATTAATACCATTTCCAAGCTTCGCGATGAAGCGAGGATGATTGGTGTGCCGCTTGTTAAAGACGGCAGTGACTCCCAAGATGTAAGCCGGACGATGGAAACGTTAATTTGCCGTCACGGCTATTCATTATTCGAAGCGATTGACCTGCTCTTCCCGCCAATTATCAATGAAATGAAGGCATATTCTGAAGATCTCCAAGATTTATACACTTATTTAAGAGAAGCATGGGGTCACTTTGCCCAAGGTCCCGCAGGAATTATTTCGAGATTTGGAGATGAATCGGTATTTAGTGTTGATGCACTAGGTCTCCGCCCGTTGTGGATGCTCGAAACTGAAAGCTCGTATCTTTTTTCTTCAGAACCGGGAATCATTTCCTCAAGTGAGTATGTGAACGACCCAAAACCTTTGGCACCTGGAGAAAAGGTTGGCTTTAAATGGAATGATGAAAAACTAGAAGTTTACGAGCAAGATCGTTACCAGCTCGAAGTATATAACCGGTTTTCTAAGCGTCTGAATCTTAGTGGCTCAAGATTGCGTCTGGAGCCCCCCTCTCTCACTAAAACTATCACGATGAATTACCCAGATAAGATTCATAATGGCCAATATAAAGCCTTTGGCTGGGAGCGGGATGATATCCAGTTACTTGAGCAAATGGCTGAAAACGGTGTGGAGCCAATCCGTTCCCTTGGCCACGACGCACCGCTTGCAGCCCTTAATCCTGAACGAGTTAACCTTGCCGATTATATAAAAGAAAGTGTTGCCGTTGTTACCAATCCTGCGATTGACCGAGACCGGGAAACAGAGCATTTCTCCACTCGTGTGATTATCGGCAAACGTCCGACATTATTTTTAACAGAGCAAACAGCAGCAGTGATTGAACTGACTTCCCCACTATTATTAGAGGGAAAAGCCGGATTCACGTGTTCGGAGCATTTAGGCCAGCCGAGTTTTGATCAAGTTGTCCAGCATTTTCAGGAGCAAAAGTTAACGGCGTTTATTTCCATGACATTTACTAAAAACGAGGAGATTGAGAAGGCACTTGAAAGGCTGGAGTTTGAAGCAGTTCAAGCTGTAAAGGCTGGAAAGACGCTGCTTATCCTTGATGACGCTAAGGCACATCAAGAAAATTACTATTGGCTTGACCCACATTTAGTAACAGCTGCGATTGACCAGGCATTAGTCAGTGCGGGGTTAAGACGCGACTGTTCATTAGTGCTGCGTTCAGCGTCAATACGCTCTCTGCACGATATCATTACCGCCTTTGGCTTAGGCGCAGATTTGATTAGTCCGTATTACATGTTTTTAACGGTCTATGATGACTCCACTAAGCCTTTAACAAACCTTTATAGCGCTTTAACGAAGGGCTTGGAAAAAGTAATCTCCACAATCGGAATCCACGAACTCCGCGGTTATGGCCGAATATTTTCAAGCATCGGATTACATGAAGACATTGCTAATGTTTTAAACATCGTTAACTTTTTTGGTTCTAACGAATTAGCGGCGGATTTCGAGGCAATGAAACTGGATGCCTTAAATAGAGCAGAAGATTACCAGAATGAAAAGGAAAGGGTTGGAAAAACCTTTCACCTCTTCCCGAGAATTTGGAAGTCCATCGGTGAGGTAGCCGCAACTGGTGATTACAGTGTTTACCGTGACAAAATCTCGGAACAGGAAGCGGCGAATCCAACTGCCATTCGTCACTTAGTTCAGTTAAGAAAGAGCCATAAGCCATTATCACCTGACAATGTCGATATTCGTGTCGGCTCCCATGATCTGCCGTTTCTTATTTCTTCGATGTCCTTCGGTTCACAGAATGAGACAGCCTTCAGGGCCTATGCTGAAGGAGCTGACCGCTTAAACATGGTAAGCATGAATGGTGAAGGCGGCGAAATTAAGGATATGCTCGGCAAATATCCTAAAACTAGAGGACAACAAATTGCCTCAGGAAGGTTTGGGGTTAATGCTGAACTGTTAAACTCCTCCAATCTATTGGAAATAAAAATTGGTCAAGGCGCCAAGCCGGGGGAGGGCGGTCACTTACCTGGTTCAAAGGTGACCGCAAAAGTCGCGGAAGCGCGGAATGCAACACTTGGATCGGATTTAATCTCACCATCAAACAACCATGACATCTACTCTATCGAAGATTTAGCCCAAATGATTCTAGAATTAAAAACAGCTAATGATCAAGCAAAAATTGCGGTCAAGGTGCCAATCGTTCCAAATATCGGAACCATTGCTGTCGGTATCGCTAAAGCAGGCGCCGACATTATCACCTTGAGCGGCTTTGACGGAGGTACGGGTGCAGCAAGAATTCATGCCCTCCAGCACGTCGGATTGCCAGTCGAAATTGGTGTTAAAGCAGCGCATAATGCCCTTTTAGAAAGCGGTCTTCGCCATAAAGTAGAAATTTGGGCGGATGGCGGAATGAAGAGCGCGATGGATGTTATGAAGATCATGCTTCTTGGGGCAAACCGCGTTGGCTTCGGAACATTGTCGATGCTCGCGATTGGCTGTACCACCTGCCGCGGCTGTCATTTAGATACCTGCCATGTTGGGATTGCCACTCAGATTGAATCAGAGGTACAGGCAAAGGAACATGGGCTAAGACGATTTGTTCCCCGGCAATTAGAATTAGCCGTTCAGGGCATCATGAATCTTTTCACTGCTTTTGGACGTGAATTAAAAGCTCTTTCTGCATCATTAGGAATCAGAAATCTCCAAGATGCTGTCGGTCATTCAGAATTATTAGAGCAGGTAAAAGGAGAACAGCTGCTTAGCCTTTCCTACTTGCTAAAGCCGCTGGAAATTAGCCAATTGGCTAAAATGAGAGCTTCAAAATCAATTGAAGAAGTTCAAATGCAGGTAGCGGCAGGAGCTGAATATCTTGATGAAAGTGTTGAACAGCTTCATTCATCGCGAGAATTCGCGGGTGTTACATCGGAACAGCGTGTTTTAGGAAGCCGGGTTTCCTGCCACCGTGTCAGGGGCAGACTGGATGGCTCCTACAAACAGCTTTCACCTGTTCAGCTAAAGTATAAGGAAGGTTCTATTCCCGGTAACGGCTTAGGCGCCTATAATAGTGAAGGCATCGAAATTACCGTAAACGGCGGCGGACAGGACGGTGTTGGGAAAACCTCCTTTGGCGGTAATATCCACGTGCTGAAATCCAAAGGGAAAAATGGCCAATATTATAATGGCTCTGTTGGGAAGGGCTTTGGATATGGGGCACAAAATGGACTTCTAGTTGCCCAGGGCAATGCTGATGCCCGAGCTGGAATCCGCCTCTCTGGTGCTGATATAATTATCGGCGGCACTGTAAAAAAACCGCTTCCTGAAAAAGAAGCCGGGAACATTGGTGCAAATGCCAATATAAAAGGATTTGCCTTTGAATATATGACAAATGGCCGCGGCCTGGTGCTAGGAGATCCAGGACCATGGATTTGTGCTGGTATGACGGGCGGGGTCGTCTATATTCGGCATAAACCGGAAATGGGTCTAACCATTGACGCAATTACGCGAAGGATTGCTAAGGGAGCTAAGGTATCGGTTACAAATTTATCCCATAAAGGAATACAGGATATTAACGAGCTATTAGGTAAATATACTGACCTGCTTGAGCAGAATGGCCAGCTTGATGAAGCAAATCAGCTCCGTGGTCTTTTAGCCCAGCCGGAAAATCACTTTATACAAATTCTTCCTGTTCAGGAACAGGCTGACCCAGCTGTATCAACAGAGTAATGTAACTACGACCGAATTAACGTCCTCTGCATTTGGGGCGTTAATTTTTTTTGTTAAAATTTTTTCTGAAATATTTACGAGTTAAATTCATATAATTTCTCTTGATAATATGTTTTAATCCATGTATAGTACTTAATTGTTTGTTAGTGAGCAAAATAAAAACAAATACGTAATTTTGAAAGGAATTTTTTTAGAATGAAGTTAGGTGCCCGCATCTTAAAAACGGGAATAGCAATTGTTTTAGCCCTATACTTAAGTCAGTTGTTCCATTCGCCTTCACCCGTATTCGCTGCGATTGCAGCAATATTTGCGATTCAACCGACCATTTATCGCTCTTATTTAACTATTATTGAACAAATCCAAGGAAATATCATAGGGGCTTTACTTGCTGTCATCTTGGTTCTCCTGTTAGGAAACCATTTTATCGTTATCGGCTTAGCCGCAATCATTGTGATTATTATTAATCTTAAACTCAAACTAGAGAACACAATTGGACTCTCACTCGTAACTTTAATATCGATTATGGAAACACAGAGCGGAAGCTTTATTCAATTTGCCGGGATTCGCTTTTCCACAATCATGATCGGGGTATTTTCAGCATTTATGGTCAATCTCGTCTTTATCCCGCCAAAGTATGAAAATAAGCTTTATTTTAAAATTGTTGCTACAACTGAGGAGATTATTAAGTGGATCCGCTTAAGTACACGCCATGATTATGATCACCAGCTTCTCAAAACAGATATAAAGAAATTAAAAGAAGAAATCCAGACGATGGACCAGTTTTATAAGATGTACAAGGAAGAACGAGGATATTTTTCTAAAAAGAATCTTGAAAAATCGAGAAAGCTTGTTATTTACCGACAATTGAACTTAACGGCAAAAAAAGCACTTGATACCTTAAAAAGACTGCATCGGTTTGAAAACGAACTGCTTCACCTTCCGGAAGATTTCAAGGAATCTATCCAGGAACAGGTTGATAGCCTTATTTATCATCATGAACAGGTTTTGCTCAGATTCATTGGGAAAATTCCAACGCCGCCTCCATATCATGAGGAGAATGTTTACTTAAACAAAAAGGAGTTATTCGACTACTTTTTCACACATCAGAGTGAGTCTGCCGACCATAATAATCCGCATCTTTATCATACAATGCAGATTGTTGCCTCGGTTATTGATTATGCTGAACAAGTCGAACATCTTGATACATTGATTACCAGCTTTCATTCCTATCACAAAAATGAAGTATCGATTGAAGAAGAAAACCAAGACTAGGAAAAACCGAAGCAATTACTCTGCCTCGGTTTCTTTGTGTTCAAGTTGCTGAACTTGAAATAATTTATAATAATTCCTTTGTTTGGCCATTAGTTCGTCATGTGTTCCCACTTCTACGATTTGTCCGTGTTCAATCAGGACAATTCGGTTCGCATGGGTAATGGTCGACAGACGATGAGCCACAATAAAAGTGGTCCGGTCCTTTGCCAGCTCCTCAAGTGATTCTTGAATCGAATGCTCACTTTCTAAATCTAGTGCTGATGTTGCCTCATCAAGTATTAAGATTGGTGGATTTTTCAAGAATACGCGGGCAATCGCGACACGTTGTTTTTGTCCGCCAGAAAGCTTGACTCCTCTTTCGCCAACCTTGGTGTTGTACCCGTCTGACAGATTTAAGATAAACTCATGGGCATTCGCCGCTTTAGCCGCCTGATAAACTTCCTCATCCGATGCCCCTGGCTTGCCTAATAAAATATTATCCTTAACCGATTCACTAAATAAGATATTATCCTGAAAAACGACACCAATTTTGTCTCTTAGCGTTTGAACCTTAAATTGCCGGATATCTACCCCGTCTAAAGTAATTCTTCCCTTTGTCACATCGTAAAAACGAGGTATCAGACTGACTAGCGTTGATTTACCGCCGCCGCTCATCCCTACTAGTGCAATCGTTTCTCCCTTTTTCACATCTAACCGAATGTCCTTTAACACCATTTCCTCTTTTTTGTCGTAGGAAAAAGAAACATTTTCAAAAGAGATATCTCCCTTAACATTACTGCAAACTCGTGCATTCGGATCATCAACGATATCATATTTCTCATCCAAAAATTCAAACACCCGGTCCATTGATGCAAAGGACTGAGTAATGGTTGTTGATGAATTGATCAACCTTCTGAGTGGATTATAAAGCTTGTCAATATAGGCAAAAAACGCAACCATTGTCCCCAGTGACAACTGATGCTGGATGACCAAATAGGCGGAATAACCAATAACGAGTAATGGAGCAATATCCGTTATCGTATTAACCACTGAAAAGGACTTCGCATTCCAGCTTGTATGCTGCAATGCCTTTTCTAAAAAGTTTTTATTTTGCTTATCAAATTGACCTTGTTCATACTCTTCAATCGCAAAGCTCTTAATTACCGGCATCCCTTGCACGCGCTCATGTAAATAGCTTTGGACTTCAGCTAGGGCTTGCGAACGCGACCGTGTCAGCTTTCGCAAATTCCCGAAAAAGAAACGCACTGAAAAGGCGTAAAGTGGGAACAGCAGAATCGATACTAATGTTAATTTAGCATTCATTGAAAACATTAGGATAATGGCAAGGATGATGGTAGCAATATCAAGCCAAAGATTCATTAATCCGGAAATAACAAATGTTTTTGTTTGCTCTACATCATTAATGACTCGTGAGATTATCTCACCTGCGCGGGTATTTGAATAATATTTGAAGCTCAACTTTTGAATATGTGAAAAACACGTATCACGAATATCATAGAGGATTTTACTTGATGTCCATTGGGCGAAATACTGGCGGTAATATTCGATAGGCGGTCTCAGGATGACAAACACAACTAGCATCACACCCATAATAAGCATTAGTTTATTAAGCTTCTGGTCGTGAGATAAGGCATGGTTTCCGACGATATCATCAACTACATATTTAATCAACAATGGAATGATGAGCGGAATAGAAAATTTAATCACCCCAATGATAACCGTTCCAATAATCTGCAGTCGATACGGTTTCACAAATTGAAGGTACCTGCGAATGCTGCTCAAAGTATTAGGGCCCCCTTTCTTCATACATACGAAAACCTGTTGATGTAATAATCAACAGGTGTTTAGCTTCTAACGTCTGTATGTTAGATAACGTTCATACCAAATATCAATAAAATCTGGTGCAAACGGGCCATTCCGCTGCCGAATCCATTGAATCAATTTTTCAACATTCCGCTTTAGAATTTGATCAATCACATCTGGATAATTCATTTCACGGCGATGCCGTTCATACTCATCTTCGTCTAGTAAATTAAAGGTCATATCAGGATACACCTTGATATCAAGGTCATAATCAATATACTTTAGTGCCTCACCGTCAAATATGAATGGTGAACTGATATTACAGTAATAATAAATGCCGTCTTCTCGGATCATCCCAATAACATTGAACCAGTATTGTGAGTGGAAGTAACAAATGGCAGGTTCCCTTGTAATCCACGTTCTCCCATCTGACTCAGTTACCAAGGTGCGATCGTTTCCACCAATCACTAAATGCTGTGACCCTTTTAAAACGGTTGTTTCTTCCCAGACGCGATGGATGTGCCCATTGTGCTTATAGCTATGTATTTGCATTGGTTCACCTTCTATGGGTACGCCCATGTTCTCCCCTACCTTCATTCCTGAACGCTTTGCAACCTATTCTAAAAATTTTTAAATAAATATCGACAAAAGGCAACAAAGAAAATTCCTATTTTCTATTATTATAACGGTTGAGAGCAGAATTTAAAACAAAAGAGCCATAAATCCATGGCTCTTTGTAAAATTTTGCGAATTTTTTTCTTACTATCTACATGGAATGTGTTAAGTTTGTCTCCCGATATGAATTAATTACCTCTTCTGTCTGCTTTTCAAAAATTAGCTGGATTTCTTTCAATTCCTTCTTCATCTGTTGAATGTCCGTCTGAACACTTTCAAGATTTGTGGCATTCTGGAGAATCTGAAGCTCTGCTTCAATTTGTTGACAGCGCTCTAGTTCCGCCTGAAGGTGCAGTAGTTTTTCCATCGTCACCATTTGTTCGGAAACTAATCGATTAAAATGATTCATTTCCCTCACCGCCTTATATTTTCGTACTTATTATGTATTCTTTAATAAACAGTATTCTCCTTTGACTACTTCTGTAGACATGGGGGAAGTTTTGTCGAAAAGTTCAATACAAAGAAGGCACTCTTTTCGGAAAAGAGCGCCTTCTTCTTAAGTATTTTTTTATTGTTGGCCAAATTGACCTGCATTTTGGTTTTTACGAGCTTCTGCATTTTGGTTTTGCTGTCTTACTTCTTGAGCATTTGTTTCGCTTCCAAACTCAGTTCCAAATTGGCCTTGAGCACCGGCTGCGCCAGCACCGCCAGCAGATTGGGCGTTTTGTTGTCTTACTTCCTGGATGTTTGTTCCAGCTGAAGTTTTGTTTGGCTGTTGATTGAATTTTGCCATTGTAATCACCTCCACGTGATTAATTTATCCATGAAACGTGGAGATTATCCAAAATAATTTTATTAAAAAAATTACTATACGAGTAATGAAATTCCCCCGTCGATTATAATCGTTTGGCCCCTAATCATACTTGACTCCTCTGACAAAAGGAACATGACGCAATTGACCATATCGTCAATTTCAACCATTCTGCCGGCAGGTGTTTTTTCTTTTGCTTCCTGAAGGAGTTCTTCACGGTTAGGAAAATGCTTCAATGCCTCCGTATCGACAGCTCCACCAGAAACCGCATTAACCACAATATTTTTCGGTGCTAATTCGACCGCCAAATATCTCGTTAAAGCCTCAAGTGCTGCTTTGGAGACCCCTACTACAGTGTAGTTTTCCAAATAGCGGATGGAACCAAGTGAACTGATGCTGACAATTTTCCCGCCGCCATTCCTCTCCATCAATTTGGCAGCTTCCTGTGCGCAGAACAATAGGGCTTTACTATTGATATTTAAAGTCCAATCCCAGTGTGATTCTTCAAGCTCCATAACAGGGCGCTGCACCCCAGAGGCTGCATTATTGACAAATACGTCTAAACGGCCAAATTCTTGATCGATTTGTGCAAACATATCTTTAATTTTGTCTACATCACCAACATTGGCTTTGATAATGAATGCTTTTCTACCCAACGCTTCAACTTGTGCAGCTGTTTCAAGAGCACCTTTTTTACTTCTCGCATAATTAATTACAATATCATATCCTGCTTGGGCTAACCGAAGTGCAGTTACTTTGCCGATTCCTCGGCTGCTGCCTGTGATGAGTGCTACCTTTTGAGTCATTTTTCTTATTCCCTTCTACTATCAATTATTTCTCCTATTTTAGCCTTTTCCTGAATAGATGACAATGATTAAACAAATTACTAAGGCAAAATAACTAATTGAAAGGAAGTTGTAACATGTATGCGGGACGGGATATGACCGAGCTTTCAATGATGGCAAAGTCAGACTGGGAACCAAGTGAGCTTGCTTTTTTTCATCATTCCTTACAGCAAATTGCTCCTTATTTAAATAGTGAAGGACAGACAATCCATCGGGAAATCATTAAAGAAATTGAAAATCGCGGCGGTCTTCAAGCAACATAAAAGGAATGAACGCCGTTTAAACGGCGTTCATTCCTTTATATGCTCTAAGTAAAGCTTAAGCATTTTTTGAGCGGATACAGGAAAAGCAAATTTCTCAATTTCTTCAAATGAGACAAGCTTCCATTCCTCATTCTCTTGGAACTCAGAATGTATTTTGCCAGTATACACGTTTAGATTCCAAACGAGGTGTGAAAATACATGTTCAATTTGACCAATAATTTTCTTCAGGTCAATTTCTAAAGCAAGGTTTTGTTTAAATATACGGACGACCTGCTCCCGGTCATTTTGCAATGAATGATGGACTTCGACATTTGGAAACTCCCATAGATTTGCAAGCAGTCCGCTTGACGGCCGTTTATGAATTAACATTTTTCCGTTTTCATCTAACAATATTGCTGCGGCGAGCTGGACATCACGCGCCTTTGTTTTTTTCGTTTTTATTGGCAGTTCATTTTGAACCCCTTCAGAAAAAGCATGACAATGCTCTCGAACTGGGCATAATAAACAGGAAGGAGACGTGGGTGTACAGACTAATGCCCCTAATTCCATTAATGCCTGGTTAAATGCAGAAGGATCTTCATGCGAAATTAACGTCCGGACTGCTTTTTCGAATACTTTTCGCGATGCTGGCTTGGCAATATCATCCCAAATAGAAAGAACCCGTGATAAAACCCGCATCACATTCCCATCGACAGCTGGCTCTGGAATCCCGTAAGCAATACTTAGTATCGCACCGGCAGTATAGGGACCCACTCCTCTAAGGGAGGATATTTCTTCAGGAGTGTTTGGTACTTCTCCATTGTATTTCTCCTTTACCTCTTTAACCGCTGATTGCAAATTTCTTACCCTTGAATAATAGCCAAGACCTTCCCAAGCTTTAAGTACCTTATCCTCTTCTGCTTCAGCGAGGTCTTCAATTGTTGGAAACCATTCAATAAAACGATTAAAATAAGGGATAACGGTATCAACCCTTGTTTGCTGGAGCATAATTTCTGACACCCAAACCTTATATGGATCCTGGTCTTTCCGCCAGGGCAGATCACGCTGTTCATTTTTAAACCAGGTAATTAAATCTTTTTGAAAAGCATCTATATTGATTTTTTCAAGATTTTTCTGTTCAATTAACATAACTTTTGTGCCTCCAGTTTGTTAAACAATGTGGAAAAAGGGAATATAATAAGAAGACATTTTTGTTTTACGATAATCCAATTTAGCTATTTTGACAAGACATATAAAGGAGGCTTTTCCTTTTGGATACTGGAACTCATGTTGTAATGGGTATTGCCCTTGGCGGTCTGGCAACTCTTGATCCGGCCGTCGCCAGCAGCCATGCCACGACAGCCAGTGTATTAATCGCAACCATCGCCGGCTCACAAATACCAGATATTGACACAGTTTTAAAACTTAGAAATAATGCCATCTACATTCGTAATCATCGTGGTGTAACACACTCAATTCCTGCAGTGCTGTTATGGCCGATTGTCCTTATAGCGGTCATTTATCCGTTCTTCACCGGTGCCAATTTACTGCATTTATGGGCTTGGACATTTGCATCCGTGTTTATCCATGTATTTGTTGATATTTTTAATGCCTACGGTACGCAAGCTCTAAGACCTTTTTCAAACAAATGGGTTGCTTTAGGCATGATTAATACTTTTGATCCATTTATTTTTGGAATTCACGTTCTCGGAATTTTCATTTGGATATTAGGCGCAAATCCAGGTGTTACCTTTTTGCTAATGTATGCCGTTATCATCGGCTATTATTTTATGCGATACATGGCGAAGAAAAGAGTATTAGTAGAAGTAAGGACAATCATACCTGATGCAACTGAAATCATTATTGCCCCAACAATGAGGTTTCATCAATGGCGAATCGCTGCCATGAACCGCGAGCAATTTTTTGTCGGAAAGGCTCTAAAGGATAAAGTTGAGATACTAGATCGGTTTCAACGTATCCCAGTTCCCAAAACACCTGTAATAGAAGCTGCAAAAAAGGATAAAAACCTGGCTGCCTTTCTATCGTTTTCTCCTGTTTATCGCTGGGAAGTTGATGAATACACTGATTTTTATGAAGTCCGTTTTATTGACCTGCGCTACCGGAGCAATGGCCACTATCCCTTCGTGGCCGTCGTCCAGCTAAACCGCGATTTAAAGCCAATCAGCTCCTATACAGGCTGGGTATTTAGTGAAAAGAAATTAAGGAAGAAACTTAGTATCATTCCAAGCTAAAAAAGCGTTGACACTTTAGTCACTCGCTTTTTTATAATCTAGCTCCAGGACAAGCGCCGCTTACCAGGGCGCTTGCGCTTTTTTTATTACCATTTTCTAATAACATAATTGAGCGTAAAAGCACAGATACTATTGTTACGTGGTAAGCATTGAGAATGCTTTGCTTTTCACGTTTTTCTCATAACCGATAATGGAGGTACAGCATGAGAAATAAAGCGAAGAATTTCCCAAATCAAAATAATAACAAGTTTGAGGGAGAGCCAAGAGCAAAAGCAGAGTATGCTTCAACAAGAGCAGATGGTACCATCAATACCCACCCGCAAGAACGGATGCGTGCCTCTGGTGAGCGCGACGATGAATCGCCTCAGGTTTATAAATAGATGTACAACAAGACAAACCAGAGAGCCTTATCTCTGGTTTGTCACTTAAGCCATTTTAATAAAGAAATCGGTAATGCCTCTTCCTTCCCATCACCTTTCAATCGATAGCCCCAGGCAAAAACGCCATTCATATAATCAATTTTAAAATACTGGCCGGGGTCCCCATCGATTTCATAAACTTCACCCGGTTTAAATTGATCAGGATTTATCATATACGCTCGAGCCATTTGTACCTTTCTTTCCAGCACAGCAAACTCATTTACCATTCCCATTTGCTCAGCCTTTCTTGCCTTTTCTTGAAGCATGGCGATTTCCTGTCTTAGTTCATGTTCTGACATTGCACTATAGCGTTTCTCTTGCAAATCTCAATCACTCCCATTTATCTTCTTTTTTTAGTATAGTAATTTTTGTAGATTAAATAAAGACAGAAAACTCACTTGAAGGAGAATAAACAATGAAAACAATATTGATTACCGGAGCTGGATCGGGTTTGGGAAAGGAATTAGCTTTCCTTTTTTCGCAGAAAGGCTTTCACCTTTTGCTTGCAGGGAGAACCATTGAAAAATTAACACGTGCAAAACAGGAAATTGAAGCCGCGGGAGGGACAGCCGACATCCTTCCATTGGATATCCGAAACATTGAAGAAGTAGAAAAGACATTGAATACAATTAGCAGGACAAACGAAATTTTCGGTTTGGTTAATAACGCGGGAATTGGACATTTTGGTCCATTTGAGGGAATAGAAACCGCGCAAATTAGCGAAATGTTAAATACGAATGTGTTAGGAACCATTTTAATGACCAAGGCCATCCTCCCTCATTTACAAAAAAATGGCCAGGGACGAATTATCAATATTATTTCTACCGCGGGATTACGTGGTAAAGTGAATGAAGCCGTTTATGTTGCTAGCAAATTCGCCGTCAGGGGCTTTACCGAAAGTCTGCAAAAAGAATATGAAGGCAGTGGGATTAAATTTAATGCTGTTTATATGGGCGGTATGGATACTCCATTTTGGGACAAAAGCGACCACATTAAAGATAAATCACGCCTCCGGTCAGCCAAAGAAATCGCGGAAATCATCATTGAACAATTGGATCAAGACTCGATTATCATTGAAAACTCATGACACTTCTTGTCATGAGTTTTCTTTTTCAGCCAGGTACCTTTCGATTAGCTCCATTGAAAAACCTTTGCGATATAATGTCTGTTTCATCTTTTGTTTATATTCAAAACCGTTGTAACGAGAAAATTTTCGATCAGCCTTTTCCCCTTGGAATCGAATCGCTTCCATTTCTTCATCATCTGCTTTATCCACTTCGGTTTCATCTATTGCAATATGAATAACTTCAAAAGAATAGCCTTTTCTTAGCAGCATTTGCTCAAGCTTCTGCTTTTGAATTTTCAAAGATTCCTTTGCACCCTTTTGGAGAAACTTTTCACTTATTTTGGCTGCTTTTTCAATTTGCTGCTCTAATGGAAATTCTCCAAGCGCTTGTATCCAAAACCCTTCAGCAATTCCTCTTTCCTTTAACTCCAATTTAATTAAATCTGGGCCTTTATCGGTTGTATTTGCCTGCGTCCTCACATATGCTAAAGCAAATTCCTCGTCATTAATATATCTCTGGTCGGTTAATTTATGGATTACTTCATCAATAACTGGATCATCTGTCTCTTTTTGACTTAGGTAATCCCTAATCTCTTTTTCCGTTCTCATTCTCCTTGCCAAATAATTAATCGCTAGGTTATATGCCTTGCGAATATCGTCCTGATACTGTATTTCCAAAAAGGAAAAGTCATCAAGCTCCATTCCTTTTTTTAATTGGAATTTTATTAACACATCACTGTCGACACTAAAGGCAAATTCCTCGCCTTTACCGTAATCCAAAAAGACATTAAACCGTTCCGTATTTTTCTTCTGTGTGGTGATTTTTGTTATGATAGCCATTATTTCCTTCACCTCAAGATTACTTTACCACAATCCTGATGATTAACCATTCATCATTTTATTTATATTTATTGTTTGTCTACATTATGGGCAGTTTCCTCTTTCATCCTCTTTCTATCGAACATAAGATGAAATAAAACTATTGCTGTGACCCTTTTTGGATTAGTTAAAATTTACAATTCACCTAATTCCTTAACTCCAAAAGAAATGATGACCTATTCTATAACCTATATATTGGACAAACTACAGTTTTTTGAATAATTTTTCGAAAGAATTAAAGAAAGTGAGGAGCTCATTAATGGTAAGAAAGGCAATTATTCCTGCAGCAGGCTACGGAACTAGAAGTCTTCCAATTACAAAGGCAATCCCCAAAGAAATGTTTCCACTAGGATTAAAGCCAGCCATACACTATATAGTCGAAGAGGCTGTTAATTCTGGGATTGAACAATTACTAATAATAACATCAAAATCAAAGGATATGATCATTGACTACTTTGATTATTCCTTAGAGTTAGATACCTTTTTAAAAAGTCAAAATAAAGAACATCTAGTAAAAAAGTTAGCACTTCCGAAGGTAGAAATTCTTTTTATTAGACAACCTTACGCAAGAGGACTTGGGGATGCCATTCGACTCGGGAAAGAATTTGTTGGCAATGAGCCGTTTGGAGTTCTATTGCCAGATGATATTATCATTCCCAAAAAAATACCTGCCCTTAAAGAATTAATTGATGTTTACAAGGAAACTCATGGAAGTGTTATCGCCCTTAAACAGGTTGATCAAGATTGTTTAAAAGATTATGGAGTTATTCAAGGGAAAGTCAACCCTGATTTTATCAAGATTGAAGATATTGTGGAAAAACCTAAAACAAATCCACCCTCAAATCTTGCCGTGGTAGGCAGATATATTTTCACTCCAGAGATTTTTCAGAGTTTAGCCACCGTAAAGAAAGGTGTTGGGGGCGAAATACAATTGACCGATGCTATTAAAGATTTGTTAGCATCTGAATCAGTCTTTGGAAAAGTTATCTCCGGCGACCGATATGATATTGGAAAATTAGCGGAATACGTTCAATTAATGAATATATTAAGCAGGGACAATAATTGAAAAAAGGAGGGTTTGTATGTTTGAAAATGTATCAATTATCATTCCTTTTCAAACGGATTATGGTCCAAGAGCAGAGGCATTTGAATGGCTGAAAAGATACTATGCTACTGAAATGCCTGAAGCTGAATTATGTTTAGGATTATACAATGGTAATGATATTAACAAAGCAAAAGCTGTTAACCTAGCTGCAAAAAAGGCAACAAGAGATATATTTGTCATAGCAGATGCGGATATTGTTTATGACCCGCAAATTATTCTAGATTCTATTCACTTGTTAAAAGAAGCTGCGTGGGTCGTTCCTTTTACAGAAATATATGATATTCCAAAATACGAAACCAGAAAACTGCTTAAAAAAATGCCAAAGTGGCCGCTAAATGTGGACTTAGCTAACTGTAATAAAGCAAACTGGATTTATAAAGGGTTCGCTGGAAAACTAAATATCATTCCCAGAAAGAATTTCGAAGCAGCAGGCGGTTTTGATGAACGTTTTGTTGGCTGGGGAGGGGAAGATGATGCCTTTTCACATGCGGTCAATACCCTTTGCGGTCACTTCGTAAATTATAGAGGTAGAATATTTCATTTGTGGCACCCTTCATCTCACTATGGAACGAATCCAAATGGTGAAGCCAATATAAAGCTCTTGAATAAATATATTTCAGCAAGTGGAAACAAATATCAAATGGTAAAATTAATTAAGGAACGTGAAGGGTTTCCAGTTAAGATGAATGATAACCTCTCTCTCGACAATTATAAAAATTCGCTATCTCCTAAAAGTAAAATCTGCTTTGCAATCCTTGTTCATGATAACCGGCATCTTGTTAAAGAATTAATTGAAAACGTAAGATATTTTTGTCCAAATAGCTCCATGGTCTTATTTAACGGCGGCGATAATCCAACCCTGTGTGATAATTTAGGGGTTCCTGTTTGTCCATCTAGCCGCAAGATGGAACGCGGATTCACCACAATTTATTTTCTCGAGACTATGGAATGGCTCGAAGAAATGAAAATGGATTATGATTACCTGATAAATATTGATTCGGACGCATTATTTATCAGGGAAGGCTATGAAGATTTCGTCCAAACTCAAATGGTGAACACAGATTACATGGCAGTGAAATTACGGATACCGGAAAAAGATTGGTATATTGGAAACGAACTAATGAAGGAAAAAAGCCGGTGGAACCAATTATTTAATATTAATCCCTTCTATGGTATTTTCAATGTCGGTCAGGTTTTCAAAAGGTCCCTTATAGGATCCTTACTTAGAAGAAAGGCGATATTAAAAAAAGCACTGCTAGAAACATCATCCTTCGGAACAGATGAGTTTATTTTTGTTAATATGGCTAAGGAACTCGGCTATAGAATCAAAAACTATCCTAATAATACTGACGAATTGATGATTCGCTACCGGCCCCACTTTACATTAGATGAAATGATTCACAGCTTTAATAACATAAAAAACAGTTGGTTATGTCATCCCGTATATCGCGATCAAAATGATTTGGTTAGGAAACTAATCAATCACCTTGGGACTGAACAATATAATAAAAAATACCGAAATCGAGAATATCCTTGGTACCAAAGTAATCCATACAAGTATGACCTTTCTTTACCAATTACAAGTGAATTTGGGAATGTAGAACTAATTGTCAGGTCGGACAGTTCTTTGAGCCATTATTGGCAAGATAATAAGAAGAAAAAATGGTATAAAAGTGAAACGTTTGCCGAAGGTGCTGTGGGTGTCCCGGTCTTTTTTCAAACCCATTCAGACTTTTTTGCAGTGGTTTGTAAGTTAACCGCAGGCGGTCTTGGTTTATGGGTGAGGGACAATCAAAAAGCTGGACATCCTTGGGTGGGACCTTATCGTATCACCAGTGAGGATGTCGACCCTATTATGATTGCACAACTAAAGGATTTAAAACCTATTTTAATTTGTAAATCCGGCGAAAAATTAGTTTATTGGGTCAGGGATACCGACGACAATTGGAAAAAGGGGCTCCCGATAACAAATATTCAATAAAGAACAAAAGATATTTTCTTGAAAATAGTATCATTCCTTTCTTTAAAGGTAAAAATGGAAATAAGTACAACTTGAAAGGAATGAGTTAGATGGCGGAAAAGAAGAAAAAAGATAAGGATAGAGGAAAATACCCACTAACAAGCATGCAGGAAGTATCTTACCAAAGAGAATTTAAAATGGCGGACCGTGCCGGCGGCTACCATGATAGAAAAACGAAGCTTTAATAACATGACGCCATACGAGCCAGTCAGAATGTGTTAATATAATTAAAATATTTTTCCATTAATGGACCTCTTTCTAATTGTAAAAGCTAGTAAAGGGAGCATTGTTGCTCCTAATATGCCTACAATTGAAAGGGGTTTTTACAATGGGACGTTCACGCGGAGGCAGGACTCGTGATAAGAATAAAGGATCACTTCCACAGGTACCGAAGAACATGAAGTCAGATGGCATCGATGTAGAGTTTTCGCAAGAACTTGCTGACCATGCAGACTTAGAGGCACAAGCACGCTCAAACGCAGCGAACCAGCGTGCTAACAATCGAAAAAAATAGTAAGGTTTTTCTGAAAGTGAAAAAAGAGAAGCAGGTCTGCCCTGCTTCTCAACTAATAAAAGGGGGAAATTTTATTTCATCGAGCTCTAAAGAGAGGTTTCACTTTTTAAGCGATTAGAGCTCGTTACTGCTGTTGATTGATTTTGACTCCTTTTTTAAAATAGCCTTTAATAAATGGTACTGCATAGCGGTCAAGTCCGTAGATGTATGCTCCAGCTCCCACGAAAAGCAGAATCATTGCTGCTGTATAAAGAATCGGGTTTGTGCTAGTTGTTCCTGCAAGCATAAAGTTTAAGTTCA
Organism: Neobacillus sp. NPDC093127; assembly: GCF_044754175.1. Lineage (NCBI taxonomy): Bacteria > Bacillati > Bacillota > Bacilli > Caryophanales > Bacillaceae > Neobacillus > Neobacillus sp. NPDC093127. Next base: position 159,125 of record NZ_JBIVOP010000012.1, on the reverse strand, counting down.
TGAAGGCACCGGCGATTAAAGCTGGAATTGTCGCTAAACCGACGATTAATCCTAGACCAACCAGTAATTCTCCCCAAGGTATTAAGACGTTGAAGATATGAACGTTTGGAATCGCGAATTGTTGTAAGAAGTCAGCGTACCAACCTTGAACGGCTGGATGATCCCCTTTTGCATTAGCAAGCGCAAATTTTAGGAATCCACCTGCATCAAATCCTCCTGTTAGTTTATGGTAGCCTGCTTCAATCCATTGTAATCCAAGCCATACTCTTAATACTGTCCAAACAACTGCTGCAATACGGGTTTTGTACCATCTCATCACAATCATCTCCTATTATTTATTGTGAAATGTTTCACAAGTGTGTGTAAAAAAAATCCTTTTCCCCTCTTCGATGAAGGGGTTGTTCAGCTAGCTGTATCTTGCAGAGCAGTTTGTGAAATGTTTCACTATCTTCTCTACACTCTCAATATACTCCCCTTGATCTAGATTGGCAACGACTTTCACAGTTTTTTAACATATTAATGTTAGAAATTTGAATAGAATGTGAACTTACCATGTTGTTTATGTTGGTAATGTAAAAAAGAGGCGGCATATGGCTTTTCATGCCCTGCTCACCTCTTTAATATTGATTAGAATCATGCTTTCACGTTCAACCAGCACTACTCTTTTGCCATGATGGATTGAAACTCATCCGTATAAGCGATTAATTTTCCCCATTTCATTAGATCCCTATCAGAAATCTTCCAAGTGTGTTTTTCTGAATCTTGCCGGATGACAGCAAAATCGTGATGATTCGTCGAATAGATAACAAACCCTGCTTTTTTAGCATCTTTAATGAAAAGATAATCCTCAGCACAATCGACTTTTTCAAATCGGATATGATAAAACACATCTTTTCTAAACAATAATGTTGCGCCTGCTACAGTGTCAGTGATGGAATTCTCTGTACCTTTTACATGAATTAATGCCTTCCTATTTTTAAAATAAATATAATACGAGCTTTTTCCGACTACCGAAATTTTGTTATCTTTAAAGGCATTCATCGCACTTGAAATGTAACGAGGACCGTAATAGTCATCATCATCAAATTTTGCGATAAAATCATAGTTCGATTTCATCACACCAAAATTTAAGCAATCGCCAAGCGTTGCATTTTCATGAAGTTGATAAACCTGAACATTACTGTAGTCCTTTGCCCTTTTGACCCACTTGTCCATGTCCATCGAATCCTTATTTAAGATAATAATTAGCTCTTTATCCTTCCAGGTTTGCTGCTGATAATTATTGAATACATTTTCGATACTCTCTTCTCTTATTGTGCACGTAATGATGGAAACCATTATTTCACCCCTTCCCAACAGTTAGGATTTCATGATTTTTTCTAGGAAATTGGTTAAATTAGAATAGTTGTTTAATACTTTGATAGAATTAATATCTTCTTGCAGCTGTTTTCTTGCATCTGTATCAAAACCGGAAGCTCCTAGGATATTGATGTGACGGATATCAACTTCGAGGAAAAGGATAATTGTTTCAAGAATAGTAATAAATTTTTCCTGGAGATTTTGGAACCTCTCTGGGTTCGACTGAACAAGTAATGTGTATTCCTTTAAGATATTATTCATCATCAATAAATCGGTAAGACCGGAAAGCTCTAATCCTAGAATCAACACTTCGACATCATGATGTTTTATTGTAAAAAGACCGAAGTTTCCTATTGTCTCTCTCCATTTTCGTTCCCCAACAGGATGCTCTTGGTGGTATGCGGCCAATTGTTCACTAACAATATATTGGGCACCCAATTTATTTAATCGGTAGCCTAGTTCCCAATCTTCATAACCATAGTGGTAAAAGTCTCCATCAAACACCCCTGCCTGCACGATGAAATCTTTACAGACAGAGACATTACCAGTAATAAATACCATCCACGGAAACGCAAAACCGGTTAACTTTTCATCAAAATTTCTAGTTATTTGTTGTAACCATGGGTAGCCTTTAAACGCTAAATCCTTGAAAGTCTTTCTTGTAATATCGCTTTTTTCTATTAATGGATATGGTTCTTTAAATGGAGTTTTATACGCTTGGAATCGACGATATATTTCTTGATTATTTTTTGCTAAGTCAGCGATTGTGTTTAATTTTCGCTTTGAGAAATCGGGGAAAATACATGAAAATAGCGCTTTAGTATACATGGCTCCAGACACGATCACGTTATCTTTGGATTGGTGATAGTTATAATGATTTTCAACAAAATCAGGTTCTGTTATCATTTCCGCATCAAGAAAGATAAGAATTCTCCCCCTTGCGGAACGAATACCTAAATTTCTCCCCTTCGCTCTTCCAAGCTTTTCATTGCTGAAAATATATTTAAAATGATAGGGCGGTGTATAGTTTAATAGTTTTTCTTTCGTTTGGTCTGTTGAAGCATCATCAATAAGAATCACTTCCATTTTATCGGGATTAAAGGTTTGAAGTTCGAGAGAGTAGAGGGTAAATAAATTTAGCGGATATCTATTTTGGGATGGAATGATGATACTGACTTCAATATCTTGGGTGGTGTTATTTTTTGAAATTAGGGTTTTTTGGGGACTTTGCAAATCTTTTTCGGTTCTCTTCCCTAGGATACTTCTTGACCATTTATAGCTATTTCCTGACATGACATACTCCTTCATTTTCTTTTTTAAAATAACCAGTCCAATTAGTCGTGCTTTTTCACAATATATGAATGTCATTTTAATTTGACTAAACTCCTCCCTATAAAAGAGCAATTCATGCTCTATTTTATAGGGAAAAGGAGCGGAGTGGCGCATAAGCGATTTAGAATGACCAATTTGGATTAAAGTGCTGTTAATGCTTTATCTTTCGTTTCCAACTCATATTCTCCCAATATTGGATAATAGCATAGTGCCTTTTGTTGACTAACCAGCTGTTCAACATCTTTCTTAGTCGCTTGGATGATATACGTCTCTTCAGAAGCTTGTTCAATCCATAAAATCGAAGGATTTAGCTGTTTTTTGGCAAATCCATGTACAAGCCAAGTTTCTTTTTCCTGCGGATTTTCCGATACAGAAATGGCTGCCGGAGCCGGAGTTACAGTCCTTTTGGCAGGATGACTTTGACAGACATACACCAAATCTTCAATTATTGCACTGGCAGTCGGATACATTCCAGCGCCTGGCCCCTGGAGGGTGATTCTTCCGACAATATCCGAGAAAACATTTACAGCATTCTCTACTCCCTCGACATGGTAGAATGGATGTTCATTTCCAACAAGAACAGGTTTAACTGACGCCTTTATTAGACCTCCTGCCCTAGTAAGGCTGGCAATATGTTTGAATCGAAGACCTAATTTTTCAACGGCTTCAATTAATCCACTTGTTATTGAAGTAATCCCCTCCCGCTCGACATCCTGCCAATTTGGTTCTTCCCCAAAAGCGATACGGCTCAGGATCATCGTTTTATAAAAAGCATCATAGCCTTCAACATCATTAGTTGGATCTGCCTCCGCAAAGCCATTCACTTGTGCCGCCAGTAAACTTTCAGCAAAAGACTGCTTTTTCACGCGCATTTCAGTCAAAATAAAGTTCGATGTCCCGTTAAGAATGCCTTGGACTTGCTGGACACGATTTATTTTTAATAACTGCCTTAGCGTTTGAATGACCGGAATTCCCCCTGCGACCGTTGCTTCAAAGCCCAAGGAAACATGATTCTCCTCCGCAAGATTTAACAACTCTTTCCCGTGGTGGGCAAACATTTCTTTATTGGCAGTGATAATATGACAGCCGCGCTCGATTGCCTTTTTCAAAAATGTAAATGTTGGTTCTTTGTCGACAATGGCTTCGACCACAATATCAAGCTGGGGCAGCTCAAGGATTTCTGCAAAATTGTTCGTAACCATGACCCCTTCTCTAATCTCCCGTTCTTTATGCTTGTTTTTGATAAGGACTGCAGCCACTTCAACCTTTTTTCCCAAGACAGCTGCTAACTCATCGGCATGGGATTGTATCGTCCTATATACTCCTTCACCAACCGTTCCAAAACCAAGAATTGCTACTTTAATTACTGACATGTATATCCACCCTTTCAAATGGCTTAATGATCAAATGAGAAAAACCCTCTTCATAAGAAGAGGGTTAGTTTCCTCCTCTTATCTTCCAGGTTAAATAACCTGCTGGAATTAGCACCTTTTCAAGGATTACCTTGATGGTTGCCGGGCTTCATCGGGCCTAGTCCCTCCGCCGCTCTCGATAAGAGTATAAATTTATGCGTCACCATTTTATTATTAGAATTCATTTTAGTCGAAATAATTTGAAGTGTCAATAAATTGCGAATCCACATCTAAAAAATTTGGTGCAATTTGATAAAAACCGAACTAAATTTATAGGTAAGTTAATCTCTTTAGCAAGACAGATTCTTGATTTATGAAACACAATGTACTTCATCGTCATTATATGTTTTATAAAGAGTGATTGATAAGGGAGAATACCTATATTTTCAAGCAAAAAAAAATTGGCTATTGGTCATAGTACAGACCAAGGGTAGCCAGGTGCTTTGTTGTCTCTTAGCCAAAATCCAACTCCACCAGTTTTTAATTTACAGACTACTACATATTGCCCTGAATTATTTTCAAAAAAAAGAGGTTTTCCCGTTACACCTTTAGCAAACGTCTTACTTTTACGCCACTTTCCATTAGAGTCTTGCCAATAATGGGTCAAAGAAGAACCTGACCGGACAATAAGCTCTAGGTTACCAAACATACTTTTGATTGGAATGGAAATTGTATAATTATTTGGATTATCTTCATACCATGGATATTTCTTATTTTTATATTTTTTTGTATTATGTTTATTTTCAATATGCAGGGATTCAATTAATTCATTTTTATAACCGTCTAAATTATCACGATTGTTCAAATGACCACTATTTTTAGTTTCAATGTTTTCTAAAGTATTTTTCCGTTCATAAATGAGTTTGGTCATTTTTTTCTTGTTTCCACTTGCATGGATATAGCGACCGAGAAGCTCAGCATTCGCTTTACCATGTGGATTTGTTTGATAGTTTGAACTAGGGTGCCATAAGTGAAATAATTTCCCTTTAATATTTACGATTTCTCCGCAAAGCGTACGGACAGCATGTGAAAACGCATCATCTTCACCCCCCCAACCAATAAACCGTTCATCAAAACCACCAACTGCTTCAAAGTTTACTCGAGGAATGACAAAGAGTTTTCCTGCAAATCCTTCATAAACCCAATTTGATTTACTACATTCTTCATACTTTACATCAATTGGCCACTTTGGTTTTGTTTTAAGTAATCTTTCAGTACCTTGCCATTCAATATTATATACTTCAGTAAAAGGGACTACCCATGCTGCTTTATCAAGTAATTTTATCGCTTCCACAATAATATTGGAGTTATAAACAACATCCGCATCAGCTATTACAAAAATATCTTTTGTTGCTTTTTTAGCTGCCAAGTTTACAGCCTTAGATTTATTAATGTCCTCGCCATTGATTAGTCCCAAACATAATTCAGCTTCGGGCATCATACGAGCATAATATCTTTTAATCCATTCAAAAGCCTTCGCTCTTGGACCATTGTCAGTTTGGAAAGGTACAATTATTGAAACGTTTTCTAACACTGCAACTCTCTCCTTTATTATAAAAATTTTTATATATTCTAGTTATTTCTTACTGTATGTGAATGGATCTGTGATGGAAACGGCATGTATAATGCTTTCGCTGAATGATTAGTTTCTCGCTGACCGCTGGCATTTGCTTTATGAGGAATTTATTTAAATCATTTGGAATTGCAACATAGTTTATTGTCCCTTTCAAATTCAAGCGCAATTGCATTTTATAAGGTAGAAGGACATGCTGATTATGTGAAATTTAATTGTCGCTGCCATGTAGATAGCTGATGCGTATCTGATTAGGGAGAGATGGAAAGTGAAATTGGGCATTATGTGCGGGATGCCATTAAGTGGAAAATCAACATACAGTAAAACTCTTCAGAAGCAAGGTTGGGTACGTGTTGCGAAGGAATTTGGACTTACTTTGGAAATATTCCATGTAGATACTGATTATGAAACTTGTAAACAACGTAACAGAGCGCTGAGGCGACTATCTGAAAATGTTTTAAAACAAATATACAAATAATTCCAGAAGCCAGTTTCAGATGAAGGAACCATTTTTAAGCTCATATAGCAAAAAATTCCTTCAAGCTAACAACAATTCGCAGATTAGGAGGAAGGAAAGTGAGAAAGTATATTTGCTTTGATATAGGCGGGACAAAAGTAAAGCACGGACTATTACTAGCGAATGGATCTATTCTTTCAAAAGGCAGCTTCGATACCCAGGGTAGAAATCTAGACTTATTTTTAAAAGAAATGGAAGATATCATTTACATGTATACAAACAATCATAATGTTAGCGGTGTAGCTATTAGTTTACCTGGCTTTATTAACCCTCATACAGGCTACTCAGAAAGAGGCGGCGCGGTAAAAGCACTAGATAACCAGAATCTTAAAAAATTATTAAAAAAAAGAATTTGGCTGCCGATTGAAATTGAAAATGACGGAAATTGTGCTGCTTTAGCAGAAAAAATAAGTGGTAACGCAAAAAGATGTACCGATTTTATTTGTATGACAATTGGTACTGGAATAGGAGGGGGTATATTTATTAACGGGAAACTTTTGCATGGTCACAGTTTTAGAGGTGGTGAATTTGGTTTTATGATTACTCAAGCCAGAAACGATGGCAGGGATATACTGCACTCCAATGCTTCTACTTATGCCTTAATTAAGTCCTATAAAAAACTAAAGAGTATTAGTGAATATGAAAACATTAAAGGAGAAACAGTTTTTTTAGAATCCAGCCATAATAGTTCGGTAAAAGAACTTCTTGATGACTGGATTCGAAACATTAGTTATGGAATTTATAACTTGGCAGCAACGTTAAACCCTCAAAAAATTTTAATTGGTGGCGGAGTAATTGCCCAACAAGGTTTGTTGGGTAATATTAACAATAAACTTGACCAGATTCCTGGGTGGAAAGATATTAAAGTCCCTGTCGAAAGTTGTAAGTATCAAAATGATGCAGGAATGATTGGAGCAATGTACCATTTTATCCAAAAGCAAGGTGGATAAAATTACCTAGTAACGTTTATCTAGTTTTAAAACATCCTTAAATATAAAAATGTTAAAAGAAGTAATGCCCGCCAATTAGCGGGCATTTCACAACACTTATTCTTGTAGTTTCCCTTCTGCCAGCGCAATTTGCTTAGATACCTGTTCCGGGGCTGTTCCGCCAAAGCTGTTACGAACCGCAACTACATGCTCAGGAGCCAAAACTGTGTAAATATCGTCTTCAAATAAGGGACTAAACTCCTGATATTCTTCGAACGTTAAATCCAGCAAAAATTTGTTAGATTGAATCGCATACAAAACTATTTTTCCAATCACTTCATGGGCTTTACGGAATGGCAGCCCTTTTCGGACTAAGTAATCGGCAATATCTGTCGCATTGGAAAAGTCATTGTTGATTGCCTTTCGCATTACATCTTTATTTACGGTCATCGTTTCGATCATCGGTGCCAATAGTTTTAAAGAGCCTTCAAGCGTTTCAACCGTATCAAACATGCCCTCTTTGTCTTCCTGTAAATCCTTGTTGTAAGCGAGAGGCAAGCCTTTTAATACGGTTAACAAGCCAATCAAATTACCGTAGGTGCGGCCTGTTTTTCCTCTAAGCAATTCCGGTACATCGGGGTTCTTTTTTTGCGGCATAATACTTGAGCCTGTGCAGAAGGAATCGTCCAACTCTATAAATTGAAATTCCTGACTAGACCAAATAACCAATTCTTCAGAAAGTCTGGAAATATGCGTCATAATGATAGAACCAATCGATAAAAATTCGAGTATAAAATCGCGGTCGCTGACGGCATCCATACTGTTTGGATACACCGTTTCGAACCCTAGCAGCTCGGCAACACGTTCACGGTTGATTGGAAATGTTGTCCCTGCCAAGGCGCCAGAACCGAGAGGAAGCCAGTTAATCCGTTTTAGAGAATCTAGCAGTCTCTCTTTATCACGTTCAAACATCCAAAAATAAGCCATTAAATGATGGGCAAAGGAAACAGGCTGTGCACGCTGCAAGTGTGTGTACCCCGGAATTAACGTTTGGATATTTGCTTTGGCCTGCCCGATTAATGCCTGCTGGACATCTTCAAGCAATTTAACTAGTTCCGTCGTTTTCGTTCTCAAATAAAGATGCATATCCGTTGCTACTTGGTCATTTCGGCTCCGTCCTGTATGGAGCTTACCGCCGACAAAGCCAATTTTTTCAATCAATAGTTTTTCAATATTCATATGAATATCTTCATCTTCTACTAGAAACTCGACCTCATGATCATCTACCATTTTTTTAATAGCGACCAGGCCATCCTTAATTTTTTCAGCATCGTCGATCGGGATGATGCCGCATTCCCCCAGCATTTGGACATGGGCAAGGCTGCCGGCAATATCCTCTTTGGCTAGTTTTTGATCAAAAGTGATGGAAGCTGTGAAATCTTCCACTAATTTGTTTGTTTCCTTTGTAAAACGTCCGCCCCATAGCTTAGACATGTGTTTTTCTCCCTTCGAACAAGGTGTTTTTGCCCCCAAAAATAGTTTATCAGCGATTTTTTGGTGTTTATCGGCGGATTTTGCATTTTATCAGCGAATCTGACCATTATATCGGCGAATTTTCATTTTTATCAGCGAATCGCAAAATTACCTTAGGCATAGTAGACTTCTTAAGAAGTTTGCCCCCGAAATTTAGCTTCAGGGGCACTCTCTAATTTATTTTAAAACTGATTCCTTTTTATTAACCTCTGAATATACTTTCGTCGGCAGACCCCAAAGTTTAATAAAACCAACTGCCGCATTATGATCAAACGCATCTCCCTTTGAGTAGGTTGCTAGTTCCTCATTGTAAAGACTGTGAGCGGATTTACGTCCAACCACAGTATGGTTCCCTTTATGAAGCTTAACGCGGATGGTGCCTGACACCACCTTTTGTGTATCATCTATAAAGGCATCAAGTGCAGTTTTTAGCGGTGAATACCAAAGTCCTTCGTAAATAATTTTTGCCATCTGCTGTTCAACCTGTGTTTTAAATTGCGTGACCTCACGAGTCAAGGTTAGAAATTCTAATTCTTTATGAGCATTAATTAAAATTAACGCAGCTGGATTTTCATACACTTCACGTGATTTAATGCCTACTAATCTATTTTCGATATGATCAATACGGCCCACACCGTGCTTGCCGCCTAGCGCATTTAAGTTTTCAATTAGCTGAACAAGAGGAAGCTGTTCGCCATTAAGGGCAACAGGGACGCCTTGTTCAAATTCAATTTCCACATATTCCGCTGCATCTGGTGTTAATTCAATTGGATTCGTCCAATCATACGCTGCCTCAGGTGCCTCGGCCCATGGATTTTCAAGAACACCTGCCTCACAAGCGCGTCCCCAAATGTTAGCGTCTATCGAAAATGGATTATCTAAATCAACGGGAATCGGAATCTCATTTTCGGTCGCGTATGCAATCTCCTCATCACGTGTCATGCCCCATTCACGAACCGGAGCCACCACTTTCAAGCTTGGGTTTAATGCCTGAATCGAAACTTCAAAACGGACTTGATCATTCCCTTTTCCGGTACAACCATGTGCAACAGCTGTAGCACCCTCTTTTTCCGCAACTTCAACCAATAATTTTGAAATGAGAGGTCTTGAAAGCGCAGAGGATAACGGGTACTTGCCTTCATATAAACAATTAGCCTTTAAAGCTGGAATAATATATTCATTGGCTAACAATTCTTTCGCATCAATCATGATGGCTTTAATTGCGCCAACATTTAAAGCTTTGTTTTTAATGGCTTCAAGGTCTTTCCCTTCTCCTACGTCAAGGCCTAAGGCAATCACATCATAGCCATATTTTTCCTGAATCCATTTTACTGATACCGATGTATCCAACCCGCCTGAATAGGCCAAAACAATTTTTTCCTTAGTCATCTGTATTCTCCCTTATATTCATTTGTATTAATATTCATCTGATAGAATTATTATACAACAAATTTCAAAAAAATAAATACTATTTTGCTAGTAATAATTTTAAAATTGCTTTTTGGGCATGAAGGCGGTTCTCTGCTTCATCAAAAACGACCGAATGAGGTCCATCGATAACCTCGGCGGTTACCTCTTCGCCGCGATGGGCTGGCAGACAATGCAAGAAGATATAATCACTTTTAGCGTGTTTACAAAGCTCCTCATTTACTTGATAATCCTTGAATGTCTTCACTCTTATTGCAGCTTCCTTCTCCTGCCCCATACTAGTCCACACATCGGTAACGATGACATCTGCATCTTTAACAGCTTCCTGCGGACTATTTGTTAACATAACCGTACTTCCCGTCAATTTACCTGCTTTAATTGCCTTTTCTGTAACTTTCCCATCCGGCAGATAGCCTAGCGGGCAGGCAATGCTTATATCCATTCCAACTTTAATCGCACCTTCCATAAGCGAATGCGCCATATTGTTGTTTCCGTCTCCCAGATAGCACATCTTTAATCCGGCCAATTTTCCCTTATGTTCTAGAATGGTCAGCAGGTCGGCCAATACCTGGCATGGATGCTGAAGGTCTGTTAAACCATTTATGACAGGGATTGAGGCATTCTCCGCCAATTCTTCAACCGATTCGTGCGAAAACGTGCGGATCATGATGCCATCGACATAACGGGATAATACTTTTCCTGTATCAGAGATACTTTCTCCCCTGCCAAGCTGAATGTCTTTTGAACTAAGGAAAATCGCATGTCCGCCAAGCTGCAGCATTCCAACCTCAAATGAAACTCTCGTACGTGTTGAAGATTTTTCAAAAATCATGCCTAAGACTTTTCCACTTAAGAATGGGTGCGGTTTTCCTTGTTTTTGTAAGGTCTTCAATTCTTGTGCCACTTTAAGAAGATAGAGAATTTCATCTGTACTGAAATCTGAAAGCTGTAAAAAGTCTTTTCCGTTAAATTGAATGCTTTCATTATTACTTATTTCCTTTAATTTATATGCTTCTAACATGAACAGCACCTCTTTTTTCAAAATTATAATACTCACTAATCGTTCGTACTTCAAAATCAGTAGCCAGCGGTTCTTTTTGCAAATTGATTATTGCTTCGATTGTATCTAGATGTGTAAATATAGGTATTTTGTAGCGAATAGCGTGCTCGCGAATTTTAAAACCAAATTTATGCTTTTTTCTACCTTGATTCGGAATATTGATTACAGCCATTATTGACTGCTTACGAAAAAGTTCATTGACTTCTGCATCGTCTTGCACCACTTGTTCAACAGAAATGCCATTGTGTTGAAAAAATAATGCTGTTCCTTTTGTTGCAACAAGTTTGAATTGTCTTTTTAAAAGTTCCTGAATAATCGGGAGACTAGTTGATTTATCACGGTCGGAAATGGAACAAAACAAATAATTTTTTTCTGTGCTGTTACGAATAGAAGGAATCGACTTTTCGAGCGCCTCTTGATACGTTACTCCCATGCCAAGCGCTTCCCCCGTTGATTTCATTTCCGGTCCAAGGGCATGGTCGACTCCCTTAAGCTTACTTGATGAAAAAATCGGTGCTTTAATCGAAAAATAATTTGGTTCTGCCAACAATCCATTCGTTAGGCATAAATCTGCTAACGATTCACCTAATTGAACATTTACAGCCCACTCAATCATTGGAGTTCCTGTTACTTTACTAATAATCGGTACTGTCCGCGATGAACGCGGGTTTACCTCAAGAATATTGACTTTGTTTTCATAAATAACAAATTGAATATTCATCATGCCAATGACTGGCGTTGAGAGAGCAATTTTTTTAGCATAATCAATTAACGTTTCTTTGACCTTTACTGATAATGAAATGGGCGGGAACACTGAAATACTGTCACCAGAGTGAACGCCCGCTTTTTCAATATGTTCAAAGATACCCGGAACGAAAATTCGTTCCCCGTCACTAATGACATCAATCTCACATTCTAGTCCAGGCAGATATTTATCGACTAATAACGGCCACATCGCAGCTTCCGAGTTTTTCTCAAGCTGGATAATATATTGCTGTAATTCCTCTTCTGAAAAAATCGTAAACATTGCCTGGCCGCCAATAACGTACGATGGCCTCACCAGCACTGGATACCCAAGATTAGCCGAAGCTTTCATCAGTTCTTCAGGATGGGATACAGCTTTACCCTCAATATGCGGAATGTCTAATTCCTCAAGCAGTTGATAAAATTCTTTCCGGTCCTCTAAGCGATCAACGTTTTCAACTGATGTCCCTAAAATGTTGACGCCCTCCTCTTCTAAAGCATGCGCCAGATTAATTGCCGTTTGGCCGCCGAATTGAATCAATACACCATCGACCTTTTCTTTTTCAATAACATGCAGAACATCTTCAGCAGCAAGAGGTTCAAAATAAAGCCGATCGGCAACGGAATAGTCCGTGCTAACAGTCTCAGGATTGTTGTTAATAACAACAGCCTCATAGCCTTTTTTCTTAATCGCTTTTGCGGCATGGACTGAGCAGTAGTCAAATTCAATTCCCTGGCCAATCCGGATCGGTCCTGAGCCAATGACAAGAATCTTCTTCTTGTGGGTGGTTTCTACCTCATCAAAGCCAAGCCAGGTAGAGTAATAATAGGGTGTGACAGCATCAAATTCAGCTGCGCAGGTGTCAACCATCTTATAGCCTGGTTTCCAGTTGAGTTCTTTCCACTTGCTTCTGATTTGTTTTTCAGGGATTTTAAAAATTTGTGATAATAATTTATCAGCAACATTGTTTCGTTTTGCCTCTTTCAGCAGTGAAGTTGGAACATTGTTCCATTGATAGGAGGCTAATTCCGTTTCTAAAACAACAATGGAGCTAATTTTGTGCAAAAACCATGGATCAATCCCAGTCAACTGCTGAATTTTTCCAAAGGAAATTCCTCTTCTAAATGCTTCGGCAATGAGAAATAGCCGCTGGTCATTGGCTTTTTCAAGAAGTTCAAACAATGTTACCTCATCAACAGATTTATTTCCCTCAATGCAAAGACCATAAACATTCATTTCCATCGAGCGAATCGCTTTGTTTAGCGCCCCCTCAAATGTCCGGTCAATTGCCATTACTTCTCCGGTTGCTTTCATTTGGGTTCCGAGCGTTCGGTCTGCCTCTGGGAACTTGTCAAACGGAAAGCGCGGCAGTTTTACGACAATATAGTCAATCGCCGGCTCAAACGACGCAAAGGTGCTGCCTGTTATTGGATTCACAATCTCATCTAGGTGATAACCAATGGCACATTTTGCTGCCATTCGTGCAATCGGATAGCCTGTTGCTTTTGAAGCAAGGGCTGACGAACGGCTGACCCTCGGGTTCACTTCGATGATGTAATATTGGTTCGATTCCGGATGAAGGGCAAACTGAATGTTGCAGCCACCGATAATCTTTAGTTCTCTAATTACTTTTATCGAAACGTCACGGAGCATTTGATATTGAACATCTGTCAGAGTTTGCGATGGGGCAACAACGATGGAGTCACCGGTATGAACACCGACTGGATCCATATTTTCCATATTGCAAACAATGATGCAAGTATCATTTGCGTCCCTCATGACCTCATATTCAATTTCCTTCCAGCCTTTAATACTTTTTTCGACTAGAACTTGATGGATTGGACTTGCCGCTAAACCTTTCTTTAGGACGATTTCGAGTTCTTCTTCATTGTAGGCAAAGCCGCCGCCCTCTCCCCCAAGGGTGTAGGCTGGGCGAATAATCACGGGAAAGCCAATTGCTTTTACAAATGCTTCCCCTTCTGTAAAGCTGTGAATAATGGCAGATTCCGGAATCGGTTCGCCAATTTCCAGCATCAGGTTACGGAACTTTTCTCGGTCTTCCCCGTTTTTGATCGATTCAACAGAGGTCCCTAGAAGTTCAACATTGTATTTTTCTAGTAATTGTTGTTCATAAAGCTGAACGGTTAAATTCAAGCCTGTTTGACCGCCAAGGGTGCCAATCACACCATCTGGCTTTTCTTTTTGAATGATTTTTTCAATTGTTGCAACGTTTAGCGGTTCAATATATACCTTGTCGGCAGTAGCCACATCTGTCATGATTGTAGCCGGGTTATTATTGATTAAAACGACCTCAATTCCCTCTTCTTTGAGGGCAATGCATGCCTGTGTACCGGCATAATCAAATTCTGCTGCCTGACCAATGACAATCGGGCCTGATCCGATGACAAGTACTTTTTTTAGATTTTTATCTAGCGGCATAGACTGTCTCTCCCAATGATGCAATCTGACCTACGAAATCTTTTAAAATATATTCTGTATCGCTTGGACCTGGATGGGCCTCGGGATGAAATTGGACGGTTTGAATTGGATAGCTTTGATGCTTCAGTCCTTCAATTGATCGATCATTTACATTTCGATAGGTTACTGCAAAAACGGTCTCGTCAATACTTTCGTCAACAACAACATAGCCATGATTTTGGGCAGTTATTTTGACCTTACCAGTTGTTAGTTCCTTAACCGGGTGATTTCCGCCGCGATGTCCGTAGGCAAGTTTTTCTGTTTTTGCTCCATATGCAAGGGCAATAAGCTGGTGCCCTAAGCAGATTCCGAGCGTTGGGAATTGCTGGCTTACTTTTTTAATTTCAGGGAACCACTTTTTTAGTTCCATTGGATCGCCAGGTCCGTTGCTTAAGAGAACGCCATCTGGATTCATGGTTTTTATTTTTTCAAAAGGGGTATTGTAGGGCACAATTGTCACTGCGCAGCCTTCTTCCAATAAGGCATTTAGGATTGATTTTTTATAACCAAAATCAATTAGGACAACATGCGGCCCTTTGTTTTTGAAAAATTGCGTTTTCTTTGTTGATACTTTTTCAACCCAAAATGCCTGTTTGGCTGTTATTGGCAAGTTTGCTTTCTTCGTTTGGCTTAAGTATCCTTTGACTGTCCCGCGGCTGCGGATGGTTTTGACGAGAAGTCTTGTATCAACTCCCGCAATACCGGGAACTCCCGCCTGCTTCAGTTTTGCTGAAAATTTATTAATCGATTGATAATGGCTCGGTGTTTCACATATATCACCAATGATGACCCCTGATAACGCTGGTAAGATGCTTTCATCGTCTATCGCATTGATTCCATAATTTCCGATGATCGGATAGCAGAAGGTAATAATTTGGCCGGCATACGAAGGGTCGGTGATGATTTCTTGGTATCCGGTCATGCTTGTGTTAAAAACTACTTCCCCGAGCGAATCCTTTTCGGCACCGATTAGGACTCCTTCAAAAACTTCGCCCGTTTCCAAAGTAAGATATCCATGCTCCAAGTTCGCTCACTCGCCTTTCTTTATACTTTGAAAAGTCAATTCCAGCTTTTCTATAAATTCATTAATCTCTTTTTTTGAGACTGTCAATGGCGGTAATATTCGGACCACATTTGGTCCTGCAGTTAAAATTAACAGCTTGTTCTCGATTGCTTTTTGGACAATTTCCAAGGCATTGGTTTCGACGACCAAACCTTTAAGTAGTCCTTTTCCACGAATTTCTTTTATTAAAGAGTACTTTTCCTTCAGACTTTGAATCTGAAGGTCGAGATACACTGACATTTCATTTACATCGTCTAGTAGATTGCTATTAAGTATATGGGTAACCGTGGCTAGCCCTGCCGCTGTAGCTAATGGGTTCCCGCCAAATGTACTGCCGTGGCTTCCCGGTTCGAAGCCCTTTGCTGCTTCCTCTTTAGCAATAATCGCTCCGATTGGAAAGCCTGAACCGAGGCCTTTAGCGATACTGATGACATCTGGTTCGATGCTGTATTGCTCGTAACCAAAAAGGGTGCCGGTTCTTCCGATGCCTGTTTGGATTTCGTCGACCATAAGCAAGATGTTGTTCTCTTTACAAATTTGAGCAAGTTCTTTTACCCAATCCGGGTTTGCCGGAATAACTCCGCCTTCGCCTTGGACAAGTTCAAGGAGTACCGCAGCTGGTTTGATTGAATGGAGTTGAACAAGCGCTTCACTGTCATTGAATGGCAGGTAGCTGAACCCGGGCATTAGTGGTGAAAATCCTTGTTGGATTTTTTCCTGACCCGTTGCCGTTAAGGTGGCTAATGTTCTGCCATGGAATGATTGCTGGAAGGTTACGATTTCGGCTGAGCCGCTACCCTTAACCTTGTTCGCGTATCTCCTTGCTAACTTGATGGCTGCTTCGTTAGCTTCTGCACCGCTGTTGCAAAAAAAGACTTGATCACCGCAGCTGTTCTCTGTTAGAAGGGCAGCCAACTGCTCTTGGTTTGGAATACTATAAAGGTTTGAACAGTGCCAAAGATTTTGTAATTGCTTTTCGAGTTTTTCTTTTACTGGTTCAGGAACATGCCCCAGGTTGCAGGTGGCAATACCCGATGTGAAATCTAAGAGTTTATTTTCTTGATCATCCCAAACATAGCTTCCTTTCCCCTTCAAGATCGTGACCGGGAAGCGGGTGTATGTTGCCATGACAGGGGACGCTACGGAGATGGAATTATTAGCTGTCATTACGCAATCTCCTCTAAAATAATTTTTGTTCCGATATTTTTTCCATTTACAAAATCTATTAGACTATCTTTATCAAATCCGTTGATAATACCAACCTCAGGTATGTTATGAACAAGGCCGTCAATTGCCGCGGTTACCTTTGGAATCATTCCTCCATATATTGTTTGATTGCTAATCATTTCTTCGATAATTGATTTTGAAACTTTATCAAGTTTCATTTTCTGGCCATTCTTTTCGATTAAAATCCCGGGAATATCACTAATAAAGCAAAGATTTGCTCCTAAAGCATTTGCAATTGCGGATGCCGCGATGTCGCCGTTTATGTTGTAGCGTTGGCCACTGAAATCAATTCCAACGGGTGAGATAACTGGAATATAACCTTGGTTGATAATCCCTTCGATAATACTTTGATTGACTTCGACTACTTCGCCAACGAAGCCTAATGTCTTGGCATCTCGTGTTGGTTTAGCTTGTAATAATCCGCCGTCTACTCCACTTACACCAATCGCATTTCCGCCAACCTCAACAATATTTCTTACTACTTGTTTATTAACAGAACCGCTTAGAACCATTTCTACTACATCTAAAACTTGATGATCCGTTACCCTGAGTCCGTTTACGAATTTGGTTTCAACGTTTAAGCTTTTTAATAATGAAGTGATGAGTGGGCCGCCGCCATGGACAATAATTGGTGTCCATTCTTTGCACTGTTGCATCTTAACCACATCTTCAAAAAATGATCTTGGCAGATTATCTAACACACTTCCGCCACACTTAATGACTAAATATTTCATTTTTTGGCCTCCTTAAGTGCGGTATGATGCATTGATTTTTACGTAATCATACGTTAAATCGCATCCCCAGGCTGTTGCGCTGTAATTACCTTGATTTAAATTAACATAAATAACGACATTTTCATTTTCTAAATATCCCTTTACCTCTTCTTCAACAATCGGACAAGGCAAGCCTTTTTCAAAAACCTTGTATTTTCCTATAGAAACCTCTAACAAGTTAGGTTCGATTGGAACTCCGCTGTACCCGGCAGCTGTGACAATTCTTCCCCAGTTTGGGTCGGTTCCATAGATGGCTGTTTTTACAAGATTAGAAGAGATGATTGATTTTCCAACTGCTCTTGCAGCATCAATGCTAAAAGCCCCGCCAACTTGCACTTCAACCAATTTTGTTGCTCCTTCGCCGTCCCGGGCTATTTTTTTCGCAAGTGATTCACAAACAATTTGTAACCCTTGTTTAAAAATGCCCCATTCCGGATGAGCCTCATTGAGTTGGTTATTCTCTGCTAGGCCATTCGCCATTAACAAGACCATATCGTTTGTACTGGTATCCCCGTCAACTGTTATCATATTGAAGGTGGTATTGGTTACTTCTCTTAAGGCATTTAGAAGATCCTCATGGTCAATATTTGCATCTGTGGTGACGAAGCCGAGCATCGTCGCCATGTTAGGGTGAATCATTCCTGACCCTTTGGATGTTCCGCCGATGCTCACTTTTTTTCCATCAATGGTAAACTGAACGGCAATCTCTTTTGTACATGTATCTGTAGTTAGGATTGCCTTCTTAAAGTTTTCTTCATTTTCATATTCTTTCTGGAGAATTTGCTTAATGCCAGTTTTGATTTTCTCCATTGGCAGCAATTCACCAATAACCCCTGTGGAGGTTACTGCAACTAGATGTTCTTGAATTCCAAGTCCGTTAGCGAATTCTTTTTGCATTAGAAGTGCATCAGCAATTCCTTGCACACCAGTGCAGGCATTTGCGTTACCGGAATTCACGAGTACCGCTTGTATTTTATTTTCTTTTGCAATACTTTCTTGCGTAACAACTAATGGAGCCGCTTGGAAAATGTTTGTTGTATAAACCCCAGCAACTGTGGCCGGTACTTCAGAAACAATGTATCCTAGATCGAGTCGTTTTCTTTTAATACCACAGTGCAGACCACCAGCCTTGAAACCCTTCGGCAAGGTAACACTCTCTTTTTCAAGAACAGAGATTTCTTGACTTGATATCGCTTGTGCCAATTTATGTTCCTCCTTAAATTTCCCCTCGTTATTATGCTCACTATCAAACTCGTAAAATATTACGGATACATTGGTATATTTTCTAGTCCTGTCCTTTCATCCCATCCGTTCATTAAATTTGCATTTTGAATCGCCTGGCCCGATGCCCCTTTGACTAAATTGTCGATTACAGAAATAATTGTTAAGCGATTTGTCCGCGGATCGACATGGAGGCCGATATCGCAATAGTTTGAGCCAAGAACTTCTTTTGTAGCTGGTACAGTACCTTCTGGTCTGACCCTGACAAATGGTTTATTTTTATAAAACTCACTGTATAATTGATGAATTTCATTCGTTTTCATCGTTTCATTCAGATTCACATATATCGTACACATAATGCCCCGCGTCATTGGAACTAGATGTGTTGTAAATGATATGGTTATTGGGCTTCCGCCCTCATCAGAAAGCACTTGCTCAATTTCCGGGATATGCTGATGTGCCCCCAGCTTATACGCTTTGAGATTCTCGTTTATTTCTGCGTAGTGGGATGTTAATGACAGTCCCCTGCCAGCACCAGATACCCCCGATTTTGCATCAATTATTATTGAGCCTTCATCGGCTAACTTAGATTTAAGTATTGGAATGAGCCCGAGCGCTGAAGCTGTTGGATAGCAGCCAGGATTCGCTATAAGTTTAGCATTATTGATTTTTTCTCCATATATCTCACTTAGCCCGTAGACTGCTTGATTGATAAGACTTTCATCTGCAGGTGCGTGTTTATACCACATTTCATATTCACTGATTGACCTTAGCCGGAAATCTCCTGACAAATCGATACATTTAACACCTTTCTCCATCAGCCGTGGAACAAGGGTACTGCTTACACTCGAAGGGGTTGCTAAAAATACAATGTCATTTTGTGCACTTAACTTTTCCGCATTAAATGATTCTAATGGATGATCATTAATCCCATAAAGATGAGGATACGATTCACTGAAATTATTGCCTGCTTGTGAGTTGGAGACAACTGAACCAACTTCTAGAAAAGGGTGATTATTTATTAACTTAATAAGCTCAATCGCCCCATAACCTGTTCCCCCAATAATCGTAGCCCTCAATTTACTCAACTCCTACAGTACTTTTATATAATGAATTATTATACATACATATATATAATTATTCAATATTAAAATGACTAAATTTTTCATTTAAACTGAAAATCATGACCCAAAAATCAGAAAACGCTTACATTTTATTGCTTGTAATTATACATTCTTTATGTATAAATTAAAAAAAGCTCCTGTTTTAGCAAGAACTTTGATTTAGTACAATTAAAAATTCTTCAAATAAAATATCGCCAGCTGCGTCCGATCGCGTAACTTTAATTTTTCAAGCAGCACCGTTGTATAATTTCTTATAGTTCCTTCACTCAGATAAATCCGTTCAGCAATTTCCTTATTTGATAAGCCTTCAGCAATAAGACCTAAAATTTCCTGTTCCCGGCCAGATAAGCCTAGCTTTACTGGCGGTTTCTTTTCATCCTTTAGCATTGTCGACAGTGCACTAACTACTTCTCTTTGAAATACGGTATTCCCTTTTCCCACAGCCCGAAGGCTTTCAATGATACTGTCTGCGGGTTGATTTTTTAAAATATACCCCTCAGCGCCGCTTCTTATCGCCTCTTTGATATAGTCATCATCTTTGAAGGTCGTTAAGATTACAACTTTAATAGTATTGAAATGTTGTTTTATCAGTTTTGTCCCCAGTACACCATCCATAACTGGCATACGAATGTCCATTAAAACTAGGTCAGGCCGCTGCTTTTGACACATTTCAAATGCTTCCTGTCCATTCGATGCCGTACCTGTTACCTCAAAGTCATTCTCAAGTTCAATCAGAATCTTCAAACCATCGCGAATTAAAGCATCGTCATCAACGATTAGAACTTTCAAATATTCCACTCCCCTCTTTCGGAATTAGGCAAACAATTAAAAAACCGTCATTTGCTGATATTGAAAGGCTGCCGCCAACATTTCGTACTCTTTCCCGCATTCCACTTAGACCTAGTCCCTCTTTCATCGTTTTACAACCAACCCCATTGTCTTTTATATACATCCTCGTATATTGCTCATTCGCTTCAATCTTTACATCCATATTCGTCGCTCTCGAATATCGTGATGCGTTAGTAAGCGCTTCTTTTATATTTGTACTCAATAATTCTAGATGACTAGCAGGAATAGTATTAAAATCACCATTCAATCGAAGGTCAACTGGACAAAAACTGAAGTTGTTTATGATGCTTTTAATGTATTCAATACCTAAAGATTGTTTTGGCTTGATATTATGTACAGTGTTTCGGAGTAATTCAACAGAATTTGCTAACCCCTCAATTGAATTTTGAACCATCACTAACGATTTTTCTTGATTTCTAGGATGCAGTTTGTATGCCGCTTGCAGCTGAAACAAGATCCCGGCCATGCTATGCCCAAGCGTGTCGTGTATTTCTTGGGCAATTCGATTCCGCTCCCTAACCTCAGCAATATTTGCCACTTCCTTTGACGAATGAAGCAGCTTTGCCTTTGTATCTTCAAGTTCATACCGTAAACGTCGCTCGTTATCTACTGTTTGTTTAAAACTGTCCCGCTCTTCCTTCCGTTTATAAATAACATAAGCTAGTAAACTGCAAAAAAGAACGATTAACAAATTGGTGAAGAGCAAATCGCTTGATCTCAGTAAAACAGTCATGCACATAGCCGTTACGCCGCATCCGATATACTTTCTTTTTAAAATAAAATCATAACTGCAAAGAGCAAATAGAATCGAAAAACGGAAATCCACCGTAACGGCTGCAAATGTTAACAGCAGCGTTACGATGGTTAAATAAACAGAATCATAATATCTTTCTTTAAAAATATTTACGGCAATAATCACTAGGAGGATTAAGAACTGTTGGTATGTTATATCATGATCAATAATTAATACTAAACTGAGATATAGGATAATCGCTGCTTTAACGATATAGTTCATGTCATCCCCTGCCATTAATCTTTTCCTTCATTATACTTTATTTAGCAATATCTGCCTTTCTAAATGTTCCTAATAAGAAGAAAATTATTGAAAACATTAATAGGATGGATATTTCTTTTACTAGTGAAGTAAGGGAGTCGCCATGCAAAAGCTTCTCAATTCCGTGAATCACCCATGATACTGGTGTGAAGTTACTTAACGTCTTGACGATATCCGGTGCAAAGTCGAGTGGAAAGTAGGCTCCGCCAAGCATAGCGAGCGGCGCAACTAAACAGATACCAATTAAGCATGCCTGAATGGTATTTTTCGAAATCGAGCTGATTGCCACGCCAAATGATACAGATACTAATGAAAATAGTAGTAACAACACAAAGATGGAAAGCCCTGCACTACCAAGGTATAGTTTGTAAACATATTTTAAAATCAGCAGAACAAAGGAAATTTGTATAAACGAAACAAATAGAAAGCTGCTAACGATTTGAAGCATATAGGTTCTAATTTTTACAGGTGCGGTAAGTGTACGATAAAGTGTGTGGTTGTTTTTATTAAAAATGATGAACAAACCAACAATTAATGAAGTATACAACATCGAAATAATAAGGTATCCTAACACCGATCTTGTTCTTTCCGCTCCTTCATTAACGGCTAACTTGTGATTGAGATGAATCGCACCATGCTGATCATAGGTTGAAAATTCCTTGAAGAAGGATTCTTGGTTATGCCCGACTGCCTCTGCAACCATAATGGCATGATGAAGCCATTGCTCTAGGAATGCACCTACAGGCTTAGAGAAGTTAGACTCCTTTACAGAGTAACTCGTAATCCCTTCATTTTTTCCTTGAATGAGATTATCTGTAAACCCCTTATCAATCACAACCACATAATCCACCTTTAAAGTTTTGAGCTCGTTGTTTATATCTTCCTCTTTCACATGGCGGATTTCAGCTTTTGTTTTTAAATTCCGTGCTAAATCAGCTGTAAATTCTGTATGATCCTTATCAATTACAGCTACTCTTACCGTTGGTTCCTGCCCAATAAACCCTAACGACATAAAGGCAAGTGGAAATAGCAGGATAAAGAATATCTGAACTTTATTGCGAAAGATTCTTTTTAAAGTATTTACAAAAATGGTCATGCGACTCTCCTCCTTCCAGTAATAAACGTAAGGGTAACAACAATAATCGTATAGAGAACTAATCCGAAAATACTTGGTTGACTGAAGGTACCTTCAAAAATATTGGTGAATAACGCCTTTTGCGCATAGGTGTTGGGTGAAAGGTAGCTTAGCATTTCAATTACTTTCCCGTCCATTCGTGAAAATCCGCCAGCAACTAAAGTAAGGATAGTGCCAACAATAAAGATACTTAGTGCTGATGCCATCGTGCTTTTTGATAGATATGCTAGAATCATTCCAAAGGCGACTGCAATCGCAGAAAACAAAAATAGTACTAAGAGAATGAGCCATAAGCTGCCATTCAAATTTGCTTGAAAGGCAAATTTTGAAATCAGAAAAATAAATAGGGAGATGCCATACAATGTCAACGTACTACCTGCTAATTTTCCAAGGATGATTTTACTAGTCTGGATTGGGGCTGCGTTCATTCGTAGGTTTGTATGATTCCCAATATCCTTAGTAATCGCAAATACTCCAAAAATGGCGCCGAACAACAGAGATTGAAATAAGGCTGTCAGCGAATAATAATCAATTCCCCGTGGTATTTTCCCTTCTGTCACTATTTTTACTTCTTTAATTATCGAAGGGTTGGAATTAGGCTGCACTTGCTGTCCATTAATCTTGATAAGTGTGTTTCCAATATTAAAGGTGCGGACAAAACTTTCTAATACCGGCTGGACGTAAGAGTTTTTCTCCTTGCTGTAAAAGTTAATGTTCACTTGCTCACCATTTTCATAGCTGTTTGACATTCCTTTTTCAAGATAAACCAAGCCTTTTAACTTTCCGGCTTTAACTTGATCCATGCCGTTTTCAAGTGTTTTAACCTTCTTCACTTCTAATATCGTGCGTGTTTCTTTTGCTGTAAAAAACTCATTCAAGGAATGGTTTAACAGCCCGTCATCTTTACTGAAATAGCCAACCACTACTGGATCGATTTTCTTCGGTGTATAGGCACTATCAAGCGCCTTTCCAAGAATCAGAATCATTAGTATCGGTAGTAAAATAAACGCAAGCATTGCTTTAACATCCCTTACATTTCGGATAAATGTATAGTAAGCAATCGATAATATATTCATTGAATTCACCTCTTCCTTCTCTTAATCTCGCAGTGATCTTCCAGTAAGCGTTAGGAACACGGCTTCCAAACTTGGTTTTTCCACATTCAAGGATAGAATTTCTATGCCTGCTTCAGTCAGGAGGTTGATGACCCGACTTACATTATGTTCTCCTTTTTTCCCTACCACTTCTAAGCTGTTTCCTTTGATGATGCATTCACGAATACTCGAGATTGATTTAATTTGTTCTACGACAGTGTAGTTTACTGAAGATAACTCAATGACCAATTTTTCTTCGGTGGAAACAAGCGCAGTTAGCTCCTCCTTCGTACCTTGGGCAATGACTCTGCCATGGTCGACGATGGCTACACGCGTACAGATTTCTTCAACCTCTTCCATGTAATGAGAGGTATAAATAATCGTCGAGCCCATCTTATTTAATTCTTTAATTGATTGTAAAATATGATTCCTTGATTGCGGATCGATCCCTACTGTTGGTTCATCCATAATAATGAGCTTTGGATGATGCAAGATGGCACAAGCAATATTTAACCTCCGTTTCATCCCGCCGGAGAATCCTTTTGGCCGATCCTTCTGTCTATCGGTAAGCCCTGTAAACGTGAGGGCCTCAGCAATTCTTTCCTTTAAAAGGCTTCCTCTAAGTCCATAAAGACGCCCGAAGTAATCCAGATTTTCATAAGCCGTTAAGTCTTCAAATAAGGCGATTTCTTGCGGAACGATTCCGAGCTCCTGTTTAACTTCCATTTCATGCCGCTTGATCTCTTTTCCAAGAAACTTTACTTCCCCGCCATCATATTGAGTAAGGCTCGAGATAATGCTAATCGTCGTTGTTTTTCCAGCTCCATTTGGCCCCAATAAGCCAAAAATTTCTCCTTCTTTTACGGCAAATGTTATATGATCTAATGCAAGGAAATCACCATATCGTTTAATTAGATTGTTCACTTCTAGTAACATGTTCCCAACTCCCTTTTCGTTTTCTAATGTAATCATATTCCAAATTGAGTGGCTCTTATAGTGACTGGAAGAATAAGTTCATATGACATATGTCATGTTCGAAGATGAAAAGTGAATCGCCGGATTAATGGCATAAAAAAAACGGCCTGGAAAGGACCGTTAATTTCTAATGAAATGATTTGAATGAAAATCAAACTTCTTTATTTACAACATTTGCTGCCCATATAAGTCAGTATTTATGAATGATTATCGGTTCGTTCGTCTGTAGGTATATTGCTTCCATTGGTAATGAATAAAGCAGCCAACACAAAACCCAAGGATGGCGACAAATGCTGCCACAGCAACAAGAATGGTGAACACATACCCTATAGTGTTCCACCCAAGTAAAAAGCTAACAAACCCTATTCCGAGGCAGAGAACAGCAATCTTTTGGTTAAATTGTTGCTGACCCCAATCTTCAGGAATATAAGCCCCCGGCTCTTTCCTTAAGAATAACTTTGAAAGCTGTATAATCGGATTGAATCCGAAAAAAAGCCCGATTAGCCCTGAAATAAACGGTACTAATAAAAACCACTCCAGACCGGACACCCATGTTAACAGCACACTAATCACAATAACCCATTGGTTTGTTCTTACAAGTGGACGAGGAATGGAATAATTTTTATCTGACAATCAAACCCCCACCTTTCTTATTGGAATTATATGCTTAAAACTAGTTTAACTTGATTAATTCCTTTTGTATAGGAAATGAATTTAGGAAAGGATTTGACAAAAAAAAAACACTCAGATGAGTGCCTTGCCATTATATTTATAGGTTTGAATGTATGAGGTTTAAAACCCTCCGTAACTCAGTTACGTCCACTTGCCCGGGGGCAGAAACATTTCTTGCTGCGCCAAAGGTAAGCGCTGAGCCAAATACTTCCCCTGCCAATCGGCTGATAACCCCTTTGCCAGCCATCGACATGGTAACGATTGGTCTATCAGCATACTGCTCATTCATCGTGTTAGTCGCATCTAATAGAATCAACACATCTGCTGGACTCTTTGGCATCACCGCAATTTTTGGTAAGTCTCCTCCTAATTCCTGAGCCTTCCGCAGTCGTGATACAATTTCTTCTTTTGGAGGAGTTTTGTCAAAATCATGATTGGAGAGGATAACGAACACTCCATGTTCATGAGCCAATTTGATTAGGGTTTTGACATCCTGTTCATTATGAAATAACTCTACATCAATGATATCTACAAGTCTTGTACCAGCAATTACCTTATTTAATTTAAAATAATATTCAGTGCTAATCTCTCGTTCTCCACCTTCTCCAGCACTTCGGAACGTGAAAATAAGTGGTATGTCAGCCATGATAGTCCGAATTTCTACAAGCGCATTTTCAACCTTCAGGATGTTTTCAACATGTTCAAAAAAGTCAACCCGCCACTCAATAATATCTACATTCAGCGTTTTTAGATGCTCAGCTTCTTCCTTTAGTTGCTGTAGAGTTTCCCCAACCATCGGCACACAAATTTTTGGTGCACCTTCACCGATTGTAAGCCCTCTAACTGTGACCGTTTTTTTCATCATACACCTCTTCTATCACATCAAATCAGATAATCTGCTAATAATTTGATTAGCAATCACATCTACATTCATATTATCAGTAACGACTTTCAAATGATGATTCTTATAGATTTCTTGCCTGTTATTAAATAGCTCTTCCATTTCTTTTACGGACTTCCCCTGTAAAACTGGGCGGCTATCAAGAATTAGGTCTAATCTGTCTTTCCAGCCTTCGAATGATAAGTCTAGAAAAACAACAATACTAGTAGACAAACAAACATCTCTAATTTCTTCCTGCAAAAAGGATCCGCCGCCTGGAGATAAAACCTTATTCTTTTGATTACATAAGCTAATGAGTAAGCTTTTTTCCTTTTCCCTAAAAATCTTTTCACCTAGTTTATTAAAAATTTCCGAAACCGGCATTCCATATTCCATTTCAATTTCTTCATCAACATCAATAAATTTACGCTGAAGCTTTTTAGCAACAAGCTTTCCAACGGTTGTTTTTCCAACACCCATAAAACCTATTAAAATAATATTTTTTCCTTTTAATGAAACTTCGATGTTATTCATAATAAGTAAATCCCCCTAAAGGATAAAAAATTCCAGGAAACCATGTTGAAACAATTATATTCTTTAATCGTGTTTAAAAACAATGTTTGTAGATTAAATAATCTTTCAATGAGTATAATTAAATTGAAAGACCATACCCTTTAGTTATTCTGCACCTACTTTTAGATGCAAAGTTAGAGTAATAATCCTGACCAAAAATTAAAAAAACTAGGCGGTGATCATGCACCGCCTAGTTTTTCATTTTTGGATCAAGCACATCTCTTAAGCCGTCTCCCATTAAATTAAACCCTAGCACTGTCAACATGATGGCCATCCCTGGGAAAAACAGTGTCCACGGCGCTTGGGTGATATAATTTCTGGAATCGGCAAGCATTTTCCCCCATTCCGGCTCAGGTGGCTGGGCACCCAATCCAAGAAATCCTAAAGCCGCTGCTTCAATAATCGCTGTTGCAATTGACAATGTTGCTTGGACAATGACCGGAGAAACGCTATTAGGCAAAATATGTCTGAGAAGAATTCTCGTATCCTTCATCCCAACAGCTCGAGCGGACATAATATATTCCTCTTGCTTCACACTTAAAACCTTCGATCTGACAAGCCGGCCAAAATTCGGAATATTAATAACAGCAATTGCAATTAAGGCATTTTTTAATGATGGTCCTAAAACAGAGACAACGGCAATCGCCAGTAGAATACTTGGAAACGCAAGCATGATATCAAAGATACGTGAGATGATGGTATCTACCCAGCGGCCATAGTATCCAGCCACAATTCCCAGTAAAGTCCCGATGACGACCGAGCCTAAAACCGAGAAAAATCCGACCGTTAAGGAAATTTTTGCTCCATATAAAACACGGGAAAATATATCCCTGCCAAAGTCATCTGTACCGAACCAATGCTTACTGGATGGTGCCTGCATCCGATCGGCCAATACCTGGTCTTTAAAGCTATATGGTGCAATCCATGGAGCAATGATAGCAATAATGATAAAAAAGATAACGATACCTAAGCCAATGACGGCTAATTTATTTTTATAAAATGATTGCCAGCTCTCCTTCCACGGAGATATCTGTTTTTCTTCGGCAGGTATCATCGAGATGTCTGCCGTATTTTTTGCAAGTTCAGCCACTCTAGATTCCCCCTCTATTTTGTATATTTAATTCTAGGATCGACAAAGACATATAATAAATCCACGATTAAATTAATGAAGACAAAGATGGCTGCAATGATCAAAATACCGGACTGAATCACCGGATAATCACGGTAACCGATAGCATCATATAAATATCTGCCAATTCCCGGCCAGCCAAAGATGGTTTCCGTTAGAATTGCTCCTCCTAGTAACAGCCCTGTTTGTAAACCGATAACGGTAAGAACAGGGATAATCGCATTCTTCAAGGAGTGCTTGTACACCACCCAAAACATTCTAAGACCCTTTGCTCTAGCTGTCCGAATGTAATCTGATTTCATAACCTCGAGCATTGTTGCCCGGGTCATCCTAGCGATGATCGCCATCGGGATAGTGGCAAGCGCAACACTTGGGAGGATTAAATGCTTTAAGACGGTTCCAAATTGATCAAACCTGCCTTGCATCAAGGTATCTAGTAAATAAATATTGGTAATGGCGGTAATCGGATCTCGGACATCTTCTCTTCCAGTCGTCGGCAGCCAGCCTAATTCAATCGAAAACGCCCATTGCTCCATCAGACCGAGCCAGAAGATTGGCATCGATACACCTATAAGCGCAAGGACCATGGCCACATAATCAAACCATGATTTCGAGAACCAGGCACTGATAATCCCGGCATTTACACCAACCGTGATTGCAATGACCATGGCTACGATTGTCAATTCTGCGGTTGCAGCCAAATATGGCCAAATTTCTGCGTTAATAGGACCCCTAGTCTGCAGGGAGGTCCCTAAATTCCCTTGAAGTAATGATTTAATATAATCAAAGTATTGTATGTACCATGGCCTGTCCAAACCCAATTCCCTTGTTAAATTTGCAATCGATTCGGCAGTGGCCCTTTGTCCAAGGATTACCTGCGCAGGATTCCCGGGGATTGCATGGATAATGGCAAAAACAACAAGCGTCATTCCAATTAAAACGGGTATTAACGAAAGCACACGGCGGACCGTATAAGTTAACAAGATTTTCACCTCTTTTTCAGAAGAGTTTTTCATTAATCAAAAGGGGAGGCAATGATCCCTCCCCCTTTTCCGGTTATTATTTAAATTCTACATTGCTTAAGCACTCTGAACCGGTTGGATGCGGTAAGTAGTTCTGAACATCCTTCGCTGCCGCTAACAACGGTGTAGAGTGAACAAGCGGCACCCATGGAGCATCCTCATGGATAATTTCCTGGGCTTTCTTGTAAAGCTCGTTACGCTTAGATTGCTCCGTTTCTGTTTGTGCCTCAATTAGGATTTTATGAAGCTCATCATTGCTGTAGTAGGCATAGTTGTTGCTTCCGATGCTGTCCTTGTCTAATAGAGTATAAATAAAGTTATCAGGGTCTCCATTGTCACCTGTCCAGCCAAGCATAAAGGAATCAAACTCACCTTTTCGTGCTTTTTCTAAATAGGTAGCCCAGTCAACCGATTGAATTTTCGCTTTGATCCCAATCTTCCCTAAGCTATCCTGAATAACCTCTGCAACTTTTTGCGCTTCCGGCATGTATGGACGTGCTACAGGCATTGCCCAAAGGTCCATTTCAAAGCCTTTCTCAAATCCTGCTTCTTTCAATAAAGCTTTCGCTTTCTCTAAATCAAAAGGATATTCTTGAATCGCATCATTATAGCCTTCAATGGAAGGAGGCATTGGATTTTTCGCTGCAAGTGCTTTACCGCCATAAAATGCATCAATAATCGATTTCTTGTCAATTGCATAGTTAATTGCTTGACGAACTAGCTTGTTATCTAATGGCGGACGATTTGTTGTTAAGCCAATATAACCAACGTTCATTGATGGGCGTTCAATAATTTGTAATTTGTCGTTTGCTAAAACAGTGGCTTCATCCGAGTTATTTAGTCCATCCATAACATCAATCTCACCATTTGCAAGAGCATTGAGACGCGCCGTATTTTCAGGAATGACGCGGAAGATAATTTTGTTTAACTTTGGCAGCCCTTTTTGCCAGTAGTCTGGGTTTTTCTCAATGATAATTCGATCTTTTTGTTTCCATTCAACAAATTTAAAAGGCCCTGTTCCGACTGGATGGCTTCTGAAATCATCGCCCCATTTCTCCAATGCTGCAGGACTGGCAATCGCGAACATAGACATAGCGATATTTTTTAGGAATGGTGCTTGAGGTCTTTTTAAAACGAATTGAACTGTATTCGGATCAACAGCCTTAACCTCTTTAATCACGTGGCCTTCATCTTTAATATAACCGCCAAACATCGTATAGTAAGGGAATTTATCTTCGTTCCCATTCATCCAGCGGTTAAAGTTGTAGACGACTGCATCGGCATTGAAATCAGTACCATCATGGAATTTTACACCTTTACGAAGATGAAAGGTGTACGTTAAACCATCATCTGAGGTATCCCACGTTTCAGCAAGTCCTGGTTTAATCGATGTATCCTTGTCCCCGTAAACTAACAATGTTTCAAAAATGTTAATTGTTACCTTGAACGTTTCACCTTCAGTTGTAGTAATAGGATCAAGGGAAGTGGAATCCCCGCCGCGGCCATAGACTAGTGTATCTTTTTTAGAACCATTGCTTTTGCCAGGATCCTTTTTACCGTCTGCGTCATTATTCGTTTTAGTGTTACAGCCAGCTAAAAACATGCTGATGGCTAATAGAGAAATCAACAGCATTAGTAAAGATCTTTTTTTCATTTAACTTTCTACCCCCTAATTTTTTTTATATCATAAATGCTGCTAGCTCACTCGTTATATAAGTGACAGGCAACAAAATGACCGTTAAGATTGTGTTCCGCCGGTCTAGCCGCTTTACAAATATCCATAACTTGAGAGCATCTCGTATGGAAGGCGCAACCTGAAGGTGGATTTGCAGGACTCGGCAGTTCCCCTTCTATTAAAATGGTTTTCTTCTTAACATCCGGATCTGGAACCGGTACTGCAGAAAGAAGCGCTTTCGTGTATGGGTGCTTCGGATTTTCGTAAAGCTCTTCACTTTCAGATAATTCTATTAATCTGCCTAAATACATCACGCCGACACGATCACTAATATGGCGGACTACGCCTAAATCATGAGCGATAAATATGTACGTTAGCTGAAATTCCTTCTGGATATCCTTCATTAAGTTGAGAACCTGGGCCTGGATAGAAACGTCAAGTGCTGAAACTGGTTCATCCGCGATAATTAGCTTTGGTTTCGTCATCAATGCCTTCGCAATCCCAATCCGCTGACGCTGGCCTCCGCTGAATTGGTGCGGATACCGCTTTGCATGATAGCTGCTTAAGCCGACGACTTCAAGCATCTCTCTTACCCGCTTCCGGCGTTCCTCTTTCGTACCAATCCCATGGACAATCAATGGCTCTTCTAAAATCTGCTCGACAGAATGCCGCGGGTTTAATGATGCATAGGGGTCCTGAAACACCATTTGAATATCCCTGCGCGTTTTTCTTAGCTCTGATTTTGACATGCTGCTAATCTCTTTATCTTCAAAAATAATTCTTCCGTCACTTGCCTCAATAAGGCGCATCAGCAGCCTGCCAGTCGTTGATTTTCCACAGCCGCTTTCGCCGACTATGCCCAATGTTTCTCCTTTTTTTACGTAAAAAGAAACATCATCGACTGCCTTAACTTCTCCTTGTGTCCTTCCAAAAAGACCACCGGTAATCGGAAAATATTTTTTGAGCCCATTTACCTCAAGAAGTAACTCCGACATGTTTGTCACTCTCCTCTTTCAATGTATGTAGGAAACAGCGCACTTCATGTCCGTCTTTTTCCGACTTATATAATTCTGGAGATTCTTCGTGACACTTCCCGAAAACCTCTGAGCACCGTGCGGCAAACCGGCATCCGTTCAGAATTGTTCCAGGTGCCGGGACAGTTCCGGGAATACTATAAAGCCGGTCCTTCTTTCCTCTTAAGTCAGGTACAGATTTAAGGAGACCCTTTGTATATGGATGCTGCGGATCTTTTAAAATTTTCCGGACATCACCCTGTTCAACGATTTGTCCGGAATACATAACGATCACTCGTTCACAAATTTCGGCTACAACTCCTAAATCGTGGGTAATGAGAATGATTGAGGTATTGGTTTTTTTATTCAAATCCTTCATTAAAGCGAGGATTTGCGCCTGAATGGTTACATCGAGAGCTGTTGTGGGCTCGTCTGCAATTAACACCTTAGGATTGCAAGCCATGGCCATCGCTATCATAACCCGCTGCCGCATCCCGCCCGATAGCTGATGGGGATGATCTTTAAGGATACCTTCTGCTCTCGGGATCCCGACCAGCTTCAGTAATTCAATACTCCTCACTTTTGCTTGCGCATTGGACAAATCAGTATGTAGTCGAATGGCTTCCATTAATTGATTCCCTATTGTGAACAATGGGTTCAGTGATGTCATCGGCTCCTGGAAGATCATTGAAATCTGATTTCCACGGATTTTCCGCCATTCTTTCTCGGAGATATTCTTGAGGTCTTTTCCTTCAAAAATAATTTCTCCATTCTCAATTTTTCCTGGTGGTGAAGGAATTAATCCCATGGTCGCTAAAGAGGTGACGCTCTTCCCGCTCCCGGATTCACCAACAATCCCAAGAATTTCCCCATCCTTTAATTCAAAACTGATACCATCCACTGCGGGTAAGAACTTTTTACCCGCTTGAAAGGAAACCTTTAAGTCTTTTATGCGAAGAATAGACTCTTTGTCCATATTCCCACCTGCCTGATAATTCATTTTTCCGAAATATTATAATATAGTAAATTTTAAAACTATTATGGCATATTAACTCTGATGATGCTATCGAAATTTGTCATATTTCTAAAATAATTTAAAAAGGTGCCTGACACCCTATGCGATTGCAGGGTGTCAGGCACCAATATTTTGCAGCTCCGTTTTACATGAACTTATTTTTTCATCCCAGTATAAATATGAATAGCTTCCCTTAAAAATTCTGCTGTTCCTGGCTGTTCTTTATCATAATAGGCTGTGAATCTCTCATCATCGACATACATTTGCGCGAGACCAGCATGTGCTTCTTTGCTGTATTCATTCCAATAGTAGCAAAGCCATTGCTTGTGCAGTTCGGCTGCTTTTTGAGCCAATTCACCTGCTGGATCCCCCGTTTTAAAAGCTTCAGCTAATGTTACCGTTATTTGTTCCCCAAGAGCAGTTACCTCATCATGTTGTTCTTGAGTCATATTCTGTAATTTGGCATTAGACTTATCAACCGTATCGTTGCCATACTTTTGACGTATTTCTTTCCCATATTTTTTCTCATTCTCATCAATCATTTTTTTCTTAAATCCCTCAAACTTTTCTTTATTTGACATTTCCATTCTCCCTTCCGTTAATGCGATTGTTTTATCCACATTAGCTATTAATAACTCCAGCTGCTCTTTTTTCTCAAGGAGTTTTTCACGATGTTCTCTAAGTGCGGCAGCACCATCGAAAGTAGGAGCGGTGACAATTTCCTTAATGCTATCCAAACTGACTCCTAATTCCCGATAAAATAGGATTTGCTGCAGCCGGTCAACCTCCTTCTGCCCGTAAATGCGGTATCCTGATGAATTGATTCTTGCCGGCTTAAGAATGCCAATCTCGTCATAATACCGAAGCGTTCGGGTGCTAACCCCTGCCAAACTGCCCAGCTTTTGCACTGTATATTCCATCCGAATCACCTCCCTAAACTAAACGATACACCTTTACGCAGCGTCAATGTCAACAACCATTTTGCCTTTTTTTCTGAAAAAAATTCTGCAATTAAAAGCCGCTGCCTCAAAATTATGGCAGCGGCTTTCCTAGACTCTCTTCTTGTAACAATAAATAAATTAATTCCTCGTCACTATTAGGCAAGAAACCTTTTCCTTTTACCATTTCTCTTGCCTCGGCTATTGTTCCCGAAAACTGAAGAACACCACTCTTTAAAACCCCAATCCGATTGCACAAGTAAAGAATCTCGCTCATATCGTGAGTCGAATAAACAATCGTTTTTCCGTTGCGGGCTAAATCTCTAATATACTGATTAATCTCCAGCTTTGACTGAATATCAATTCCAACGGTTGGTTCATCCATAAGCAGGATATCCGGATTATGAATTAAGGCAGCAGCGATATTTAATTTCCGTTTCATGCCACCAGATAAACTTGATACCTTTTCATTCCATTTCTCCTGTAAACGGACCGTCCTGCAAAGCTCAAAAAGTTCCTCTTTTGACACCCTTCGTTTGGAGAATTTATTCCAAAAAATCAAGTTGTCCTTTACAGTTAGATGCTCCCATAATGCGATATCCTGCGGGACATAGCCAATTTGCTCCCTGACTAGCTTTGCTTGCTTTTTCAGGTCTAAGCCATTGATTTCGACCCTGCCGGCAGCAGGCTTGGAAATCGTGGACAAAATAGATAATAACGTCGATTTTCCTGCACCATTAGGACCAAGGACTCCGAATACCTCTCCTTTTTCTATCTTCAATGTCACACCCTGCAGCGAGGGCTTTTTGCCATATAATTTACTCACATTTTCAATTTGAATCATCGCTTTATCTGTAACCTCCGAATCGCAAGCATCCATAAAACAATCGAACCAGAAACAAAAAGCGGTATTTGGATTTTCAGCTGTTGACTGCTTAATAGTAAATTCTGTGGAAAAAACACAGACAACTTCAATAGTGTAGAGGAAAATTCTTGGACAGGAAAATAGCTCCCGCCTAAAATACCAATAATAAGCATGAATAAAAAACTTACAATATAATAGCTGCCAATCTGCTTTGTAAAGCTCGCCGACCAAACGCTGAATGACATACAGATGAACAAATAAACAGCCATCAGCAACAAAAGTTCAGGCCGCAACTGGATGATATTTGTTTTTACAAATATATAAAAAGCCAGTAAAGTCTGGAAGAGATGAAAAAGAAAAAGAGCAACTGTATTTTGAATTAAATAAGACACAAGTCCATGATAGGTGCTCTGAATTCTTAAGAACAGCACACCCTTCTCCCTCACGGTCCAATCTGATGTTAAAAAGCAGCCTAGCATTGTAAAGAAAGTCCACAGCCTTAGGTATGGGGATTCCCTCAATCCCGACTTATCCACCACTGATTCTTCTACATAATGCTGCTCATACTGAATTGTCATCAACGGCTCAGGTTCCCACTGACTGTCCGTGTAGCCGTAGGCGGCATTCCAGGTTTTCGACTGGTCTATGTGAATATCTAAATTCTTGAATACCTTCACAACCCAATCGGCAGCTTTCACATCACTTGTTAATCGAGCAGTCTCACTCGCAATAACTTCTCTTACAATTCCTTCAGCCATCGAAGAAGGGGAAGTCCAAACCTCAATAATTCCTTCACGCTCGCCGTTTAACAGCCTCTTTTGGAACCCTTTTTTGATTACAAATACACTATCGACGTCATTGCGCAGCAGCAGCAGCGAAGCTTTCTCACCTGAAACCTTATAAAGATGGAGTTTGTCTTGACCCGATATTCTCTCAACTAGTAATCTTGAAAAATCCGAATGATCTTTATCAATTATGGCAATCGGGATTTCAAGTTGTTTTTGGCCTTTTTCAACCAAGTGCCCCACAATAAGCGTTAATCCCAGCGGAATGAAAAAGATCAAGACAAGGGACAACGGATGACGAAGGATCTCCCTGATTTTAAAATAGGTAATACTTAAATTCACCTTTTACACCTTCTATTGCCTGTTTTTAAATAAACGGCGCTAAAAACCAAACAGGAGATTGATATTAGCCCTAGCATTAGTATCGACTGCATGGCTGTTGAATCAAAAATAGCCCTTAATGCCCAGCTGTTTATTGTGAACATCCCCATTCGTTCCAACCAATCAGGAAAGTAGACGACAGGGATAAAATGCCCTCCGGCAACTGTTCCAATCATGATGAAGCCAATTCCGAGTAATAAAAACAATTGATCATTCGAGACTAGGACTGCAAGCATCATGAAAAAGGCGGAAAAGGTTAACACAATTAGAATGATGGACAATATGTTACCATTCTTGAGCGGTGAGCTGCGAAACGACCAGGTAATCGGCAGGGATAGTAAATAACTAATCAGTGAGACAGAAACAACCGCAGCGGCAAAACCTGCGAATTTTTCTTTCCATTCCGTTATTCCTCTAGAATTGAGCCGATTTCGAAGGGGCGCATTTATTCTTCCTCGCAGTAAAACAAGGAAGCCAAAGCTCCAGATCATGATTAAAAGAAGGTAAAATGAGAGCACATAATATTGAAGAATGTCCTGTTGAAATAGGTTTTTCTTCTCTTTCATCTCGAATATTGTTCCCCTGCCAAGGATGTGAAGCGAGAATGATAAAAGGCTTTTTTTAAACTCAGCATGGCGAACATCATCTGGAACATTTTCTTCTGCTAAAAAATGATCAATCGTATTAATTCCGCTTTGTGCAGCTGTAGTTAGTTTTGCTGCACTCTCCATTAAA
Source organism: Neobacillus sp. NPDC093127 (assembly GCF_044754175.1). Lineage (NCBI taxonomy): Bacteria > Bacillati > Bacillota > Bacilli > Caryophanales > Bacillaceae > Neobacillus > Neobacillus sp. NPDC093127. The sequence continues at coordinate 122,561 of NZ_JBIVOP010000012.1, read as the reverse complement.
TGGCGGACTAATTGTGCTTGCAAGGGCCGCTCTCCATTTCCAATGACTTTTACAGGGGTGTTTAGTCCTTTTTTCACATCCCGGCTAAATCCTTCTGGAATCACAATCATCGCCGCCACCTTGTTTTTCTCCATTAGTGTCCTCGCCTTGGCATGATCAACGATTGTAACCTTCGTTACCTTTGTAAGATGGCTGTTGTCTAATAATTGCCCAATGACATACTTTGTTTCTAGTGTTTGGTCGTCATCGACAATGGCAATTTCAAAAAGCTGCACATGAGCTTCCTGGCTAAAAAGCTTGATGCAAACTAACCCTATGCCTGCAAAAAACAGCATAGGGGTTAGCAGTAATACCACGGTTGTTTTCCAAGACTGTACCAAGGTTTTTAGTTGAAAAAATAGTAAAGTGAGAAAATCCTTCATAACTAGTAATCAACAAGCCCGAAATCCTCAAATATCCCTTCCATACTGTTTTGAATTTCAAAGAGGATTTCTTCAATATCATCATCTGTTAATTCAGCTACATTTTTCCCTTCATCGGCATTTAAACTTGGAAGTTTAATAGCATCTTTTAACTTCGTTTTGGAATCCACTGTCAGAGAAATGGTTCCCGGTGAGGACACATCCTGAACATTTAGCTTAACATCGAATTTTTGATTGGAATATTTATCTTTCAGACTGATATCTTTCGTTTGATAGATACTTCCCTTGAAAGCTGGCACATTCCGAAATTCTTTCCCTCCCAGTCGAAGGTTAAAATCTCTTTCGATTGTTTGTTTATTTGCGCTCTTTCCTTTAAATACTGAGTTCATAGTGAAATCAACTTTTGATGCAACGTCTCCACTGTTTTCGAAAGTGAAAAACGCCTTTATGTTTTCTTTTCTTAAGTCTTTATCCTTTGTAATCGTATTGGTATAGCGTAATTCCATTTTTCCTTCCGCTGCATCCTTTGGAGCTATTCCGATACTTACTTCTTCAAAAGTCTTATGATTACTCATAGGAACATTTTTTGTCTCGATGGCAAACTTAGCGAACTCTTTATTTTCGCCAACGGCAAAGTTGATTTTACGGTCAATAATTTGTTTGTTTTTATCAATTAATAAGACATATTTGAAACCATCTGGATAGTTAAGCCGGTTCATTTCTTTCTTCATATCTTTTAAGCCAGAAATAAGCTCTTTTTTCACATATGCTTTATCTGTTAAATCCTTGCCAACCTGGTCATCTAATGAGGCAGCTTTAGCAACTTTCACAACCCGGTCTGTAATTAATTTTTGTAATTCATCATCTTTTATTAATTGATCTAAAAAGCTGTTCATGAAATCGTTCGTTTCTGCTGGGGAAAGTTTAAAGGTAATTTCCCGTAAGGAAAGTGATTCGCCTTCATGGTTAAACTTAACTCCTTTTTTTAGTGTAAAGTTTTCCTCTTTCATTGCGGTTAATAGGAATTTGGAGTATCGCTTTGTTAGGCTTTCTTTTTCTTTCTCGCTCAGCTTTAGTTCATTCCATTGTAAAGTATTTAATTCAAGTGTCTCTGGCCCCTGATAATACGGATTAACCATCCTCATGAACTCGCCATATTGATTAAGGTTCAAGTAAAAAAATTGGTCATATATCTTCGGTACTTTTAAACCCGCCTGTTTTTTTGTTTGTACATACTCAACATCTAATGCTTTCGTTCCATCGATATTTAGAGCAACAGTAGAATGACTTGCTTGTTTAATTGGATCCTGATCTGTTTTGATTGTAAGTGCTGACTGCTTTAATAATTCTAGTAACATTTCTTCTTGGTAACTTATATTTCCTTCATCCATATCTAGATTTCCAGAAAGCTTAATATCCGAACTAGATGGACTTTCAAGTAGCTTTTCTTGAAATGCCAAATCATCCCCATACATTGTATTCCAATCGTCAGACATTTGCTGATACGAGTTGTACTCGGAAAGTAAGAAAAGCTCTTTTGGGCTATTATTTAAGAAAAACATTCCCACTGCAGTTCCCCCGCCGATTAAAACCAATGCCGCAATAGTGATTAATACCCATTTTTTAGAGAAGTTAAATTTTGGCGTTGTTCTAGTCTCAACGTATTCTAATGAAGAAGCTGTTTCCTCCATTTGTTCAACCGGCGCGCCGCAAGAATTACAAAACCTACCTGCACCTGAAAGTTCCTTCCCGCAATTTCCGCAAAACTTCATTTCATTTCCCCCTTATTTATCTCTATTTATTACTTATGAACCACTATTTCCTTTCATTCCCATTAATATCATAAGAGAAGACGGTCTAATTCACCATAGATTCGACAAAAATAGACAATTCCCGCGGCGGAAAACTACTGATTTTGCCGAATGATCGTTATAGATTCCCATTATTAGAAATAGGTTTGCTTCATTTATGGTTTTTCAGTGCTTGCTTGTCCTATTTCTGCATACAGTTTTACAAAGGAGGACGGACATGAACATTTACACTTCTTTAGCTTCAGATAAGCTTATCCGCTATGCTGTTGCTTATGTCTTCATTACATCAGGATTGATGAAATTAATCAGTGCTGAATTAGCTAATAGTTTTATGAGCTTAGGACTTCCCCATCCACAAATAATGCTTAAGCTTGTAATATTGCTGGAGATAGGGTGTGGAATTCTAATACTGGTTAATAAAGCGGTTAAAAACGCAGTAATTCCTTTAATTGCCATTATGATTGCGGCACTTCTCTTAACAAAAATTCCAACGCTGCACACTGGCTTTGTTCAATTCGCTTTTAACGCTCGGTTAGATATTGTTATGCTAGTTTTACTAATAATTCTATATAAACGATATCCAAAATAAGAAGAATGAAAAAAAGGACCATTCCATACACTGCACCGTTACAAGGCAGTTTATGGAATGGTCCTTTGAAGTTCTGCAGCATACTTTGTGGTAAAATAATAAAGATTTAAGCTATAGGAAGGGAAGTTTTCCTATGAATGTAAAAGACAAAGTAAAAAATCTGCCCGCATCCCCCGGTGTTTACCTGATGAAAGATTCTTCTGCTAGAATCATTTATGTGGGGAAAGCAAAAAATCTTAAAAACAGAGTACAGACCTACTTTCAAAATTCCAAGGCCCATTCGCAAAAGATTAAAAAACTGCAAGCAAACATTAGCGATTTTGAAATTATCCTCACAGATACAGAATTTGAAGCCTTTTTATTGGAATGTAAACTAATTCAAGAAATGAAACCATTATTTAATAAAAAAATGAAAAATCCACAATCATACGCCTATATCCTAATAAATATGAACGAAGACACGTCAAAACTAGAAATAAGCAATAGTCCCGAAAAGACGGGCTATCTATCATTTGGGCCATTTTCCAGCAAACATTCAGTAGAAAAAGCCGTTCAAGGACTCAAAGAATTCTATCAAATAAGCTGCAACAGTCCTGCAAATAAGAACAGTCCATGTTTGAATTTTTCCTTAGGATTGTGTATTGGGATGTGCACTGGGGCTCCTCAAGCAATTGCCCAATACAATAGCATACTGAATAAAATCATCGCTTTGCTGAAAGGTACCGACACAAGTATTCTTGAAGAAATCAAACAAAAAATGTCACTTGCAGCCGAGGAATTTGATTTTGAGACCGCTGCGAAATATCGAAATTACCTCGAAGCCTTAAACTTTCTTATCAAAAAAGAGGCTGTTATTGGTTTCACTGAAGCAAATAAAAATATCGCTGTGATAGAACCGTTAACTGATGACACTATTAAATTATTTCTGATAAAGGGAAACGAAGTTCTATATAGCCATATATATGTATTGGCGAACTCAGATTTAGAGCAGCTGATTAATAAGCTAAAGAATGCTATTTTGACCTATTTTAACCCTAAGACACACCATTTATCGCAAAAAGTTAGCAAGAATGATCTAGATAAAGCCCAGATTATCCATAGCCATTTAAAAAGCAGTAATTGCAGCTATCGAATTATTCCCCAAAAATGGATAAAGACAAGGGATTCTGCCAAAATAGCTGAAGCCTTAACCAAAACCATGGGTAAATTGAAAACAAGGTTAGAAAAAACCAATCTCTTCTCATAATTATTATGCCCTCGTTTGCAAATCAGACGAAGGGCTTTTCGTGTTTCCAATAATCTAGTATTTTACAGATTTCTAATTCTTTTTATCTATTTAGAGTGAATAATTAGCCATTTTAGAATTAATTTACTATTTCAAAAAAACTTTCTTTTTAATTGAAATTTTTTCGAAACCTCAGTAAAATCAACGTTTGTAAGCGCTTAACTCTATTTTACCAAAAAATTAGTTTTGACAATCCAAAACCCTAATAAGTATTATAAAATAATAAGAGGAGGTTGGATTATGTCAAATATAAATAGGCAGAAAATTGTGGATAGTGTACCGCAATCAGGATTTTTTGGTCATCCAAAAGGATTGTTCACACTTTTCTTTACAGAATTCTGGGAGCGTTTTTCTTATTATGGAATGCGGGCAATTCTTGTATTCTATATGTACTACGAAGTTTCAAAAGGCGGCTTGGGTCTTGACAAAACCCTTGCACTTTCAATCATGTCGATTTACGGATCACTTGTTTACATGTCCGGAATCATTGGCGGCTGGTTAGCTGACCGAGTTTTCGGTACTTCGAAGGCAGTGTTTTACGGTGGAATATTGATTATGTTCGGTCACATTGTCCTAGCCATTCCTGGCAGTGTCAGCATGTTCTTCGTATCCATGGTATTGATTGTCCTTGGTACAGGATTGCTGAAGCCAAATGTTTCTAGTGTTGTCGGCGAAATGTACAGCGAACAAGACAATCGCCGTGACGCAGGTTTTACCATTTTCGTTATGGGGATCAACTTGGGAGCATTTATCTCTCCAATAATTGTTGGATCAGTAATGAAATATAGCTTCCATATAGGTTTTGCTATTGCCGCAGTCGGTATGTTTTTAGGACTAGTAATGTTTGTTTTAACAAAGAAGAGAAACCTTGGCCTTGCAGGTACAATAATAGCAAATCCAATGTCACCATCTGAAAAGAAAAAAACATTTACTATTTTTGGAATAAGTGTAGTAATTCTTGCTATTTTATGTGCTGTTTTAATCCCAGCAGGACTACTGACGTTTAAAACCTTTATTAACCTAGTGACAATTCTTGGTTTCTTGATTCCAATTATCTATTTCGTTGTCATGTATCGCAGCCCGAAAACAACAGCTGTCGAACGTTCACGTGTTATTGCTTATATACCGCTATTTATTGCATCGGTAATGTTTTGGTCGATTCAAGAGCAAGGCTCAACTATTCTTGCCAATTATGCGGATGAACGTACTCAATTAGATTTTGCAGGAATCCATATTTCACCGGCATGGTTTCAATCATTAAACCCATTATTTATTATCATTTTTGCACCAATATTTGCTTGGTTATGGGTTAAGTTGGGGAAACGCCAGCCAACGATTCCGCAAAAGTTTTCGTACGCTCTGCTATTCTCAGGGGTATCATTCTTAGTGATTTTACTGCCAGCTTACCTTGGCGGTTCAAATTCTTTAGTAAATCCTTTATGGCTTGTTCTTAGTTATTTAGTTTGTGTATTCGGGGAATTATTATTATCACCTGTAGGTTTATCAGCGACAACAAAATTAGCACCTGCTGCCTTCTCAGCACAAACGATGAGCTTATGGTTCTTATCAAATGCTGCTGCACAAGGGCTTAATGCACAACTCGTTAGATTTTACAAACCTGAAACGGAAATGACCTATTTTGGTGTGATTGGTGGAGCTTCCATCGCGCTTGGTATTTTGCTATTTATGCTATCACCTAAAATTCAAGGCTTCATGAAGGGTGTTCGCTAAGAAAAAAAAGATGCCTGCCCCCATTAAAAGGATGGAGGCAGGCACTTTTTTTATTAGCATTCAACAGGCCGGCTTTGTTAGCCGCCATACTTTTACATTTCAACTAAGACAAAATTAGTTTTTCTCTGTTAATGTTGCTATTATTTTTTCGCAGATTTCATGGGTCTCTAATGCGTCCGCAGCTGAGATCATCGGCAAGCTATTTGTTTGAACAGCTTGAATGAAATCCGCAGCCATTTGCTCAAAGCCCCGTTTCCTTAAGGTTGATTCCCAGTCACTGCCCCGGACCTCGATATTTTCTATGTCTTTTGATATCATCAGCTGTGAGACATTAGAAACGGTTCTTTTCTCCATTGGACCCATGACCTGAGCAACTTCTTCGTTCGTCCCATTATCACGATTCATAATTCCGACTGCTGTTGCCCCTTTAGAAATAAACTGAATGACCACGTGGTAAAGTGTGTCGCCTTCCATACGGCCGTTCACGAGAAGCTCTTCGATTGGGTGGGGAAATAAATATCTCAGCGTATCCACGACATGAATAAAATCATCAAAAATAAAGGTCCTTGGCTCACCCGGAAGACCTTTGCGGTTTTTCTGGACAATTACCATATTTGGATTGGCGACTTCCTTTAGTTTCAGGTAAGAAGGTGCATACCTGCGATTAAAGCCAGTCATCAGAATAAGACCTTTCTCTTCCGCAAGTTCGACAAGTCTTTTCGCACCCTCAAAATGGTCAGTAATCGGCTTATCGACAAACACATGAATACCACGGTCAAGGAGCCTCCGAACAATTTCCTCATGCGAAGCTGTCGCCGAATGGACGAAAGCACCTACAATGCCGCTTTCAAGCAATGACTCAAAATCAAAATGAAGATGGTCAAAACGGTATTGTCCTCCAATAGACCTTAGCTTCTCTTGATTTCTTGTATATAAATGAAATTGAACATCTTTTATACGACTGTAGACAGGCAGATAAGCCTTTTGCGCAATATCTCCAAGTCCGATAACCCCAAATTTAATCATTGAAAAACCCCCATTTCTTTTCGCCATTATCTCCATTCTTACCATACACCTTTGGAACTTGAACTACCATATTAAATAATAAAAGCTGTGGGATCACTTGCATCCACACAGCTTCCATTTATTGCTCTTTGCTTCCATTCAGCTCATCTATCAGTTGTTTAATACTGGGTAAATTCATTCAATTTAAAATTGTTATATTCCCGATAATTGGCAGCGGTTTTTGCTCGCCCTTATAGGCATTTACCATTCCAATAATCATTAAAGCGAATAATGCCAGACCCCATAAAGAAGAAACTAAAGACATTACTATCCACAATTGCCACAAAATAGCTGAAATGATGGACAGCACAATTTGCCCGCCAACTGCAGTAATTAACAGGACAAGACTTTGATTTGCATGAAAGCGTCCCACCTTAGAATTAGGGCAAGCAACAAGCGGCAAGAAAAATAAGATCCCTAGATACGAGAGCACGAAAATCACCTTATTATCCTGATCCTCATTTTTCGCAGCCGGGACTTGATTCTCCGTTGGCGGGTCGTTGTTTAATGCTGCACCACATCCGTCGCAGAATTTTGCATTCTCCGCAAGCTGCTTACCACATTTGTTACAAACCATCAAAAAACACCTCCAGTTATTTGTATAATCCACTCCAGTTTATTAATATTTATGTATCTTTGTGCCAAGATTTACCTTGTCCCATTAATAAAAAAAAACAGGCACCTACTAGGCGCCTAAATATAAACTACATCTCTGATTCTCTTCGTTTGGTATAATCAGAACCTGTGTTAGAATTCTGAGGTTAAATTCTTTCTAAACTTGCCGACAAGTGTATAGAAGACCGGGACAAAAATCAGGGTTAGCAGTGTTGATGTTGTTAAACCGCCGATTACTGTAACGGCTAGACCCTTTGAAATTAACCCGGATGATTCTGATGTTGACATCGCCAGCGGGACAAGTGCAAAAATGGTCGCAAATGCCGTCATTAGGATCGGGCGTAAACGCGTCTTCGCTGCCTCCACGACTGCCTCTTGAAGCTCAATTCCATTTTTACGATTTGCTTCCACTCGGTCGAGGAGCACAACGGCATTGGTAACCACTACACCTATAAGCATCAGCATTCCAATTAACGCACTCATTGAAAGCGGCTGTCCGCTGATTAATAACCCGCCGAGAGCCCCAATTGGCACGAAAATCAACGAGGAAAGGATAACAATCGGTGTCAATATGCCGCCAAATGTCACACTAAGGACTAAGAACACAAGGCCGATAGCTGCTCCCATGGCGATTCCCATATTTGAGAAACCATCCTGAATCATTTTTAATCCGCCGCCATATTGAATATCGACTCCACTCGGTAATGACAAGGCATTAACATCTTTTTTAACTTCCTTTGTTACACTAGCAGTATCGTTTCCATTAATCACGGCAGACACTTTGACAAGTGGTTTACCATCATCATGATACAATGTAGTTGGAACCTTCATTTCTTTGATTAAAGCTACATCACTTACTTTTTTCAAACCTGCCGACGTTTTAATTTCAATCGCTTCAATATCCTCTTTAGAAGTCATTTTTTTATCATAGCTTAAAGTGACTTCCTCTGTATTTCCGTTTAGTTCATATTCACCAACCGTGACGGGCGACAAATACTCGCGAATGGCTTGCATAAGCTGAAGATACTGAACACCGGCCTTTTCCCCATTATCGATTATTACAAGCTGCCATTTCGTTTGTTCATCACCGAGGTTACTAGTGATATTTTTCAACTGATTGTTTTTCGCTAATAATGACGTCACTTTGTCTGACGCATCCGTTAGCTTCTCTAGATCTGAACTATAAAGCTGAATATCAATTGTATTCCCTGACGGCGGTCCGCCTTTTTGCGTTTCGCTCACTGTCACAGTAGAATCTTGATATTGTTTCTGCACGATTTCTTCAATATTTTTTTGATACGTAGTTAAGACATCATTTACTTTTTCGCCTTTTTTCAATTGAATGAACAGTTTAATTTTATTATTGCTGCCCCCCATTAACATGGCGCGCCCATTTGACATACCAATTGATACTTGACTGTAATCAATCGCTTGTTGATTTTTCAAAAAAGACTCCACATTCTTTGCCACAGTATCCATTTGTTCAAGACTCAGCGTACTTGGAACTGTGACATCTGCTTGCAGTGCGTTTGATTCGCTTGCAGGCAGGAAGGAAATCCCTAGTTTAGGAATTAGCGCGAATGAACCGATTAACAGAAGAATTGATAGAGCAATGACAAGTCCTTTTTTTCGAAATGCCGCTCTTAACAGCTTTTCGTAAAGTTCTGCTAACCTGCTTTTCTTCTCGGCATGTTTCACTTTCTTAAAGAACATGCTCCCTAAAACCGGAATTAAAATGATGGCAACGATTAAGGAAACGGAGATTGAAAACACTACTGCGAGTGCGAATGGCCTAAACATCTCTCCGATAATGCCGCCAACAAAGGAGATTGGCAAAAAGACAACAAGTGTTGCAAGCGTCGATGATGTAACCGCTCCAAACACTTCTTTCGTCGCATGAAGTGCAACTTGCTTCATGCTTAGTTTATCTCCCTGTTCTTGACGCCAGCGGAAAATATTTTCAATGACAACAATACTGTCATCAATTATTCGACCGACGGCAACGGCCATTCCCCCAAGTGTCATGATATTAAGGGTATAGTCAAATTGATGCAATAAAGAAATTGTAGCCAAAATCGATAACGGTAACGAAACGACCGCAATCACGGTTGCCCGGATATTACGTAAGAACAGCAGAATAATCAGCACAGCAAACAGTACACCGTACCCGCCTTCCTTAACAAGTGAGGAAATCGATGACTCCACTTCTTTTCCTTGATCCTGTACAGTGTATAGCGTTAAATGGTTATCCTTTTTAAAAGTATTGATTTTATCTTTTACATTCCGGACGACTTCCGCTGTGTTGGCATCCTGTGTCTTTGTTACAGAAATTAGGTAGCTATCCTTTCCATTGAAACGAGAAATTTCTTCCTGATACATTGTTGTTTTGACTTCAGCGATATCTGAAAGCTTTACCTTCGTTTGCTGCGAAACGACTTGCTGCGACGGATTCAGGCCATTTGGCTGTTGCCCGGACACACCATTTTTCATCCCGTTTTGTAAAAAATTTGCTTGGTCATTTGTTTGGCTTACTGTAATTTTAATGTTCTTTAACACATCAAGGTTTTTAATATCCCCTGCTATCTCTAGCGGGATATTTGTTCCACCGTTGTTTACTTGGCCAAGTGAAACTTTATAATTTTTCAATTGAATGGCGTCTTTCACATTTTGTAAGGTAATGCCATGTTCCTTAGCTTGCTCTTGATTAAGCTCGATGGAAACCTTCTGCTGCTTCGCCCCTTGAAGCGTTACAGTCCCGGCTCCGTCTACTTTTTCAAGTGTTGGAACAAGATCACTCTCTATTAATGATTGGATATTTTGTGTTGTGTTATCAGCCGTAATGGCAGCCTGATAGACTGCTTGACCGCCCATATCAATTTGTTTAACCTCAACCTTTGCCCCTTCTGGCACCTTTATCTTACTAATGACTTCTTCTAGCTTTGTTTTTTGTTTGTCAATATCTGTTCCGTAAGGATAATTGACGGTGACTGTCGCCGCATTATTTCTGGAAGTACTGGTTAACGTGTCATATCCTTTTTGCTGCTTTATACTGTCTTCAATTGGATTTGTTAACAGCTCTTCCAATTCTTGCGTTGAATGGCCCATATAAGATGCTTGGACAAATAGGGCTGGAAATGTAACATTTGGAAACGTTTCTACTTTTATTTTATTAGTAGAATAGACGCCGCTGGCAATCACGAGAATCACAAGCAAGAGGATTGCCACTGAATTTTTCAAGCTTAGCTTTATTAGGTTGCTCAAAACAAACACTCCTTCTTCGATGATAACAACCAAAAGAATATACTAGTTTTGTGTCCTGAATGTGACCCAAGAGCAATTTTTCAAAAAAAATAACAGACCGAAATCGGCCTGCTCTTCTTACCATCTATCACTATTTACCCTATTTTGCTAACCGAACCCCGAATACTGTTTCCTGTCCCTCAACACTGGTTACCGAGATTTCGCCGTTATGAAGCTCAATAATCCGTTTCACGACGGCCAAGCCCAGTCCATAGCTTTCTGTTGTTCTTGTATGTGCCTTCTCGACACGATAAAACCGCTCAAAAATATGCGGTAAATCATTTTGAGGAATCCCAGCACCCGTATTGCTTATCACGACCTCGACATCGTCATCTAGCTCATATCCTCGAACGGTAATCGTTCCATTCATCCGATTGTACTTGATAGCATTTGCGAATAAATTACTCCACACCTGACTCATTAAACCTTCATCGGCAAAAGCCTTAAGTTCCGGGATGTCGAAATCAACTTCAAGCTGTTTTTCCATCCATAATGATTGCATCGCCACAAGCTGATTTCGAATCTGCCGATCTAAACGATATTGTTTCGGCTGAAACGGTGATTGGTTTGCTTCAAGCGATGATAAGTTCAACAGTTGTTTCGTTAAACTTGATAGCCGTTCACTTTCTTGTTCAATCAAAGCAAAATAATGCTTTTCTTCCTCGCGTTCGACCACACCATCTTTTAAAGCGATGGCCATACCCCTAATTGCTGTAAGCGGAGACTGCAGTTCATGTGACACATTCGCAACAAAATCCTTACGCATTTGTTCCGTTTTATCAAGTTCCTCAACCATGAAATTAAAGCTTTTCGAAAGTTCACCAATTTCATCTTTACTTTTTATCGGTAAACGGATTTGAAAATTTCCTTTTGCTAATTCCTTTGTCGCATTGGTCACACGAACGATCGGTTTTACTAAAAAGCGCGTCGTTACCAAAATAAGCGAAATACCCAAGAAGAGGACCAGTAATAGCGCCGTATATAATATTTTCCGAATCTGACTAAATTGTTCCTTCAGACTAGGCTTTATGAACATAGCCAACCGTTCATTCTTACCATCAAACGGCAGTCCAATCAATTTATGATGTGAACCAGAATCTGATAGATTCCGATACACACCGCCATCTAGAACATAATCAATGTTTTTTTGATCAAATCCACTTGTTTGGGAAGCTTGTGGTGATTTAGTTACTAATCCATTCCGATTATAAACATATATTTCATAAGGTATGGTAGTGAGGCTCTCCAAATATTCGTTAAAACCCGCTTCACCCAATCGTTGATATAAAGTAATAATTCCCTTCCCCTGCTCGATTGTTTCGGCTTCGCGCATTTGAATGACTTGCTTTTGATAAATGAAAAATGTGATGACGAATGAAAGAATTAATGAGACGATAATCACGAAAAAATAGTTCAGTATATTCTTTAGATAAATCGACCTAATCATGATGGGATCTCTACTTTATAACCAAGTCCCCTGACAGTTACAATTTGGAGCTGGTCTTCATATTCCCTGAATTGCCTGCGAAGCTTTTTAATATGGGAATCAACCGTTCTTTCATCACCCTCATAATCGAGTCCCCAAATTCTTTCAATCAACTGATCCCTGGTAAAAATTTTTCCTGGATGGCTTGCTAACAAATACAATAATTCAAATTGTTTAGCCGGCAGCGGTACCACTCCACCCATAATTTTTACTTTATAACTGTTACTGTCAATGGAGATGTTAGTAAATTGTAAGTTTCCCGCGGCAATCACACGATACCTTTTTAATAGCGACTTTACCCGCATGGCTAGCTCAACGGGATGAAATGGTTTTGTAAGATAATCATCGGTACCAAGCTGAAATCCTTTGATGATATCTTCCATTTCTGCTCTTGCTGTCAACATCAAAACGGGAATCTCATAATACGTTTTTATTTTCTCACATAGCTCCCAGCCATCTATATTGGGCATCATTAGGTCAATAACAGCACAATCAATCTTCTCGGTTTCTAACATGTTGATGGCTTCTACACCGTCACAAGCGATTGCCGTATGAAACCCTTCTTTCTCCAAATAAAGCTGCGTCACCATGCGAATATTCGAATCATCATCGGCAATTAAAATCGTCGGTTTCATTACCCTGCTGCTCCCCCCTAATAAATCATATATCCATCTTTCAATATTCTGTAGCTTTTTGAAGAAAATATCAATATTACGTCGACTGGGGTGAAGCTTAATATCGGTATATTTTAATAATCGATCGTTTTTTTGGCTTCGCTGAAAGTGATCTCTGCTCGATTCAATAATGAGCTAACTCGAACAAAGACATAAATGAGAACAGCCATCACCACGAGAATCAATAAAAATGCACTCAGACCATCTAAAGAAATAGTAGGAAATGGCTGTTTGAAAACAATAATGGCTATTAAGTTGACAGCTGCAATACTCATTATATAAATAGAAAACAGTCTAAAAACTTTTCTTGCTTTTTCAGCTAGGGACTTATTATCTAATTCTTCTGCCGCCATTTCAATTCCTTTCGTGAGATGGAAGAACATATATACCATCATCGAAAGATAAGTAATCGTAAAAAGAACTACAAACACTCTGCCCTGGATCGTTTCAGGATTATTGATCACTCCATCTAAAAAAGATGAGTATTTAATAAACATATCCAAAGCGTTCAGGAAGATTAATAGAAGGCTAGTTTTCTTGAAAACAACAAAGTATTTATTTCCCATACCGCTGATTACCTTTGCAGCTGCAAAATATATAAAAATGTAGCCAATTAAATCAGGCAGGATATTTATTTTTCCAAAATTAAAATCAAAAAAGATAAAGAAAAAGCCCACGATCATCGTGCCAAAGCCCATATTATTGCCCCCTAGAATTATCTCGAATTCTCTCGCTATTACTGGTATTATTATACTATCAAATTATGGAAAGTAGGGAGAGATTTGGGGATAAGGCAAAATTTTCTTCAGGCTGCGACAGTACTAACAGTGCTACTTTTTCTATATACGGCTTTAATCTATTTTGACCAAACATTTCAAGGATTAGTTATTACCAATCCTGAGAGGCTTGAATCCAGCAAATCAATCCTTTCTGAAAAAAATGAAGAACAGGTTCAGCATTTAAAGCAGTTGGGTTTTTCCGACATTGATATTTCACATATGACTCGATCGGAAATTGACCAATATCGGAGCATTAACGGTAATGTTGTCGATGAGCAATACATTTACAGGAAAGTAACAGGGGAAAATGAGAAGCGCTTGTCAAAAAAGGAATACAATAAATTATTACAACGTTATTCAAAATCCAAATGGGTGCAAAAAGCAAGCTTGGAAAGAGTTCAACTAAAGCTTGTCAATGAAGGGAATCATAAATTTCTAATCATTTCAGAACACCATTATGATTACGGCCCTCATAGGTTAAAACCTTTAGGAATTGAGCTTCAGTTAAGGACGGATTTTACTTTGCTGAATCAAACCGCCAAACAAATTTGGTGGGCAACGCCTAGCTTTAAGCCGAAAAAAATAAAGTCAGGTATCGAAACCGTTGATGCCTCCACTCCTACACAGGAAAACAACGAGTTCAGTTTTATAAATAATGCATCCGATCATTCATTGTTCTATTCTGTTCCCTGGAAGCAGCCTGCCTTGTTTGAGGATGTGGTTGGCTTACACTTTTATACGGCTACTGAATTTGAGGCCCCAAAGGAATATACCATTATTGACGCCTATATTCAGGGGCAAAATCCATATCTTTCTGCGCACCTTCAGTATGACATGCGCGAGGAAAATTGATGTGTTTATTAAAAAAGCGACCGCAGAGTTGAGTGGAGTCTATCAGGATTGTTTCATAGAAGGGGATTCGCGATTCCCTTCCCAGTTTTGTCCTCATGAACGCCTCATAAGGACAGGTTCGGCTTTTTTCGCGGGAATGTAAATTATTTTGTGTAAATGATTTTATTACAAAATTTTAGACGTCTCTTATGAACGCTTTCGATTTGGCTTCCTTCAAAACAGGCTGTATGAACCGCTCTTATGAACCGTTTCGACTTGATTTCCTTCATAATGGGCTTTATGAACCGCCTTATGAACCGTTTCGACTTGGTTTCCTTCATAACGGGCTTTATGAACCGCTCTTATGAACCGTTTCGTCTTGGTTTCCTTCATAACGGGCTTTATGAATCGCTCTTATGAACCGTTTCGTCTTGGTTTCCTACGAAAAGGACTGTATGAACCGCTCGGTTTTTGCCCTCATGAACGCCTCATAATAGAAGCTTTTCGACATAAACCCCTAGTTAATTATAAAAAAAAGAAGAGCTGTCGAATGAGACAGCTCTTCTGCTTGGCTTTTAACTATTCAAGTTTACACTTCAAAAAATTGCCAGCCTTAAGGCAATACTCTGGCAGCACTAGTAAATTTAGCCGGATTATACGAAGCAATTTTCACTACATCACCCGTTTGCGGGGCATGGATATATTGTCCGTTGCCAATATAAATGCCGACATGATAGGCAGGAGAACCCCTAAATACTAAATCTCCTGGCTGCACCTGACTTGGAGAAATTCTTGTTCCAACATTTTGTTGATCTCGTGATACTCTTGGAAGACTAATGCCGACAGAATTTTTAAACACATACGAAGTGAATCCCGAACAATCAAATCCACTTCTCGGATCTGTACCGCCCCAAACGTAAGGAACGCCCAAAAATCGTTTAGCATACGCAATGACTTCACTCGCAGTAGCATTAGAGTTAGAGTTAGTTGGATTAGACACTTCAGCCGATGGTGTCGAATTTGAAGCTTTGTTAACTTTAGATTGCGGCTTGGACTGTTGCTCAGCTAATCTGGCTTGCTGCTCCGCAAGCTGTCGAGCCTGTTGCTCCGCAAGCTGTCTGGCGATTTCAGCCTGCCGCTCTTCCTCTTGTTGTTGCGCCAGTTGATCCTGTTGGTTTTGTAAGATGTTTTTTGCATCTGCTAATTCTTTTGCAATTTCATTTTTATCTGCTTCGATCTGTTTTTGTTCTACCGCTAATTCATCTTTGCTCTTTTTTAATTTGTCGACTTCATTTTGTAATTTTTCCTCTGCAGCCTTTAAAGCTTGTTCCTTTTCATTTAAACCATTTAGTAAGTCTGTGTCACTTTCCATGATTTGAGAAATCGCAGTGAAACGAGTTAATAACTCAGAAAGATTTTTAGAAGAAAGCAATAGTTCAGCGTATGTAGCAATTGACTGTTTTCCCTCTAACTGAATGCTTTTTAGTCGTTCAGAATAGACCTTTTTGTGAGTGTCTAATGACTTTTTAGCTTTTTCAATTTCAGCCTCTGTTTCTTCAATTTTTCCTTGTTGCGTTTTAATTTGATTATTTAGCTTTTCACTTTTCTCCATTGATATAGAGATTCGGTCATCTAATTGTTGAATCTTTGTTTCAAAGTTATTGATTTGTCCTTGTGTCGCATCAATTTGTCCTTGTGTTACTGGTGGAGCTACTGGACTAGCAAAAGTAGGTGTTGCTTGAATCATTGTAGCGAGAACCGCGGCCGAAACCGTATATTTAATTATTCTTTTTATCATAGCAAAATCTCCTCTTATTCCCTATCTATAATTCGGCTTCTTGATATATTACTAGTTTATAGTCTAAATTGACTAAAAACAATGTATGTGTCGGTAATGTAATATAATTGTAATTTTATGTAGAAATATCTCATAAAGAATCGACTTTTTATGAATTAATTATAGAAAAAGGTGCGAAAGTCCCAATTAATACCCAATTTCAAAAAACGAAATTGTCCTAGATTTATCGAATTCAAGCCTTAGTTGTTTTCGTAGGAGCAGCCTAAAGACCTGCGCAATTATTACTTCAACTTCAAAAATCACCGGACCTTAAGTACCAAATATTACTTCATTTTAACCTACCGAATAGTTTAATAGATTCAATTTTCAAAAAGGGAAAGGAATACACATAGCGTAAGCGAATACATATGAGGAATTCAAACTCAAGGAGGTAATCATTTTGAAAAAAGGAAAAAAACGCTCTTCCATTATGCTATCTACTATACTAGTAACTTCAGGTTTGTATTTTTCTCCTGTGAATTTCGGTACTCAGGTGGAAGCTGCGGCACAGACTAGTGTTAACCCTAGTATAAAGGCTTTTGACCAGAAGGTAATTGCAAGAGTCAGTGCCGAACGAATTTATAAGGATATTCACTTTTTATCCGAAACTATTGGTCCACGTGTTACCGGAACTGAGGGGGAAGAGCTGGCAGCCAAATTCATTAAAGAACGCCTTTTATCTCTTGGCTATAAGGTAGAGACACAAGAATTCAGCGTTCCAGACAAAATGATTGGCCATTTACATACAAGTGATCATAATGAAGTGCTGGTTAATATCCCTTCTGGATCTGAGGCTACAACGATTGAGGGCGTTACTGCTAAACTTTTCAATGCCGGATTAGGAAAAGTAACAGATTTTACTGCAGAAGCAGCGGGTAAGATTGCCCTTATCTCAAGAGGAGAATTAACTTTTAAAGAGAAAGTGGACAACGCGGTTGCAGCAGGGGCTATCGCAGTGTTAATTTATGATAATATCAATCAGCCAGGTCCATTAAATCCTTCCATAGGAGGCAATGTAAATGTACCAGTGGGCGGAATAACTAAAGTGAGTGGTGAAGCATTACTGCAGGACGTGGTGGCACCGGGTAAAACGATGACGCTGAATGTGACCCGGATTGCAAATGCGAAATCACAAAACATTATAGCGACCAGAGCCCCTAAACAAGGTAAAAACCACGACATAGTGCACGTATCTGCCCATATTGATAGTGTTCCGTTTGCGGCAGGAGCAAATGATAATGCTTCGGGAACGGCTGTTGCTTTAGAATTGGCCAATGTTTTAAAAAGTTATCCAATTGAAAAGGAATTACGGTTTGCTTTTGTCGGCGCAGAAGAGATTGGCTTAGTCGGTTCAGAATATTATGTTAGTCAGTTGAGTAAGGATGAAGTCGGACGGAGCATTGCGAATTTCAATATGGATATGGTTGGTACTTCATGGGAAAATGCCACAGCGATTTATATGAATACGCTAGATGGGAAGGCAAACATAGTGACAGATACTGCACGGGCGACAGCAGCAAGAATCGGTACACCATCTGAATTGGTGCTCTACCAACGCGGATCCTCTGATCACGTTTCATTCCATGATGCGGGTATCCCGGCTGTTAACTTTATCCGTCGTGAGCCAGGAACAGCAAACCTAGAGCCTTATTATCATACACCGCTTGACAAGATCGAGCATATCAGCCTTGAGCGTCTGAAAGAAGCTGGTGACTTAGTTGGAGCCTCTTTATACAGCCTAATCAGAAAATAGCCATTTGAAAGATAGTAAAAATCTAGTTTTAGGAATGTTTACTATTAAATAAATAAGCCGGAGATATATAAAGGTGAATAAACCCTTATATATATCCGGCTTTATAAAAATAGTCGCTTTGATAAAATCCAATAAATTATATTCCCGATACCAGCGGGCTGCTAAACAGTCATTTTCCAGTTTGATAAAGACAGCCAGTTTTCCTTTTCCTTATAATCAGGCATTATTTTTCCAACAAGGCGCCAGAAGGAACGGTCGTGATTCAGATGAACCATATGGCACATTTCGTGGACGACTACGTAATCAATTACTTCCTGTGGTGCCATGGCCAGCTTCCAATTAAATGTTAACTGTAATTTAGAATCACATGTTCCCCATGTAGTTTGGCTATCCGAGATACGAATGGAACGCGGTTTTGTTTTAAAATTGCTTTGATAGTAGGAGATACTCTTCTCTACTAAAGCTTTGCATTGCTGGTAATAAAAGCGTTTTAAAGCTTGTTTTATTTTCTCATCCTCAAGCAGATTTGAATATATAAGTAACTTCTCTCCCTCAAACACCACATAGTCCTGCTCAATATTTTTGTCTTGATAGATCTGTATCGGATAGGTGTTTCCTAAATAAAGAAAGGGTTCACCATGCTCGTAGACCTTTTCCTGTGGCCCTTGCAGCCTAACCTTCATTTCATTTACTTTTTGCTGAATGAGATCCCATTTTTCCTCTAATAACTGAAGCACTCTTTCATCAGGGGTCCCTCTCGGTGCCTGGACTTCAACATTTCCAAAACTATCTATAGTAATTCCAATTGAGGTTCGGTTTTTGTATTTTATCTCAAAACGTATTGTCTTACCTGAATAGGTATATATCATATCATCACCTGTAGATCCATTAATGCCGTTATCCCCTGTATTTAATTGCTAGTCCTTTTAAGAAGTTCCTGGCAAATTTATCGCCGCACTCTTTATAATTCTTATGGCCTTCTTTTCTTAATAAAGCTCCGAGTTCTCCTTTTGTTACTGTAATTCCTGCTTTTTCGAATAGCTCAAGCATATCTTCAGTCGTTAATGCTAGCGCTATTTTTACTTTCTTTAACAGGAGATTATTAACGTTCGAGCTTTTTTTAAAAGATGACTCTGGGGTATCAGGCTGTCCTGGTCTCGGCTCTTGTTTTCCTCTTTTATAAATAATAAATCCATTTAAAAATGAATCGAACATACTGTTATTACATTTTATTTGCTCGTCATTTTCAGCTTCATCATCATCTGATTTTGTGAGAATTTTTATCACCTCTGGTACGGTTACCTCCACGCCGCCAAGATTAAATATCTCCGCCATTTCTTTATTTTTTATTTCGAGTGCATATCTCAATCGAATTAATATATCGTTATTATCCATCGTAAGACCTCCAAATTTTAATACTAATGCCTGTCCCTGGATTAACAGGCAAGCACATTCGTTTCTTCCCTTAATCGTTTTGACTAGCTAAGATTGTAACACATAGACAGCTTAATTGAAAAACCACATGGTGAAAGAAAATCAAACTATTAGCCTAGCTATCCTCGTTATATCTACCTGCAATCTTTCCAATCAGGATATTCTTCTTGTGTATTTTGAATCATTTTGCAACTCGTTTGAAGGAAAGCCTCGCCTTAAGATGGAATTTTATAATTATTCTGTCAAAAGGAGGTTCAACAATGGTTTTTCAGGTAAAAAAAGTTTCAAAAGTGTTGTTTGCTTCTGTACTCACTGCTTCTTTACTGGTCGCTCCCTCTTATTTTTCCAAAAACGAGGTTAAGTCCTATGCAGAAACAGTCGAAAATACGGAAGTTTCACAGCAATTATTTAAAAATGTGGCAAAGGAGTTCGGTGTTCCCGTCAATATCCTGATGGCTGTGGCTTACAATGAATCGCGCTGGGTGCAGCAAGAGGGTCATAGCGAAGCAGGAGGCTATGGGATCATGAATTTGGTCCAGCTTGAGCAAAATAATAGTGCTAAAGGGGATGAAACAGCCCAGGGCGAATCCTTCACACCGGATGAGTCGATAAATACGCTTGAAAAGGCAGCCCAGCTTCTTCAAATGAATCCAAATTTTTTAAAGGATGATCCGGAACAAAACATTCGCGGCGGTGCTGCCTTGCTTGCCGAATACGCCAAGGAAACGACAGACGGTCTTCCTGCGGATCCCGCCGATTGGTATGGGGCTGTTGTCAAATACAGCGGTTCGGATATTGCTGAATTAGCTGCAGATTTTGCCGGCCAAGTGTACGAAACCATCCAAAACGGGGCTGTAAAAACGACAGGTAATGGAGAGAAACTGACTTTACAAGCGGAGAACATCGTTCCCAATAAAGATACAGCCAAAAATATTCCACTGCGCAATGCAAAATTCAACAATTCGGATTGTCCGAATGGACTGGAATGCACATTTATTCCTGCCTTATACAAACAGTTTTCAAGCAGTCAAACGAATTATGGAAATTACGACATTGCCAACCGACCTGAAGATGGGATTGATATTCGCTATATCGTTATCCATGATATCGAGGGGAGCGCACAATCAGCCATCAATCATTTTCGGAATCAATCTTCTGTAAGCGCCCATTACATTATTGACTCAGCAAACGGGAAGGTCACACAAATGGTTCGTCCAAATGACATCCCGTGGCATGCGGGAAACTGGTATTTTAATATGCACTCGATTGGAATTGAACATGAAGGCTTTGCGGTGGAGGGAACGAACTGGTATAGCGAGCAAATGTACCGTTCAACTGCGAAACTCGTAAAATACTTATCAGAAACATATAATATTCCATTGGATAGGCAGCATATTATCGGGCACGATGAAATCCCGGGCCTGACAGTTGCCAAGCAAGCCAGCATGCACTGGGATCCGGGTGCATACTGGGATTGGTCGCATTTCTTTAACCTGCTTGGAGAATCCATTAATCCAGGCAAAGGGGACAACAACAGCTCGATTGTGACGATTCGTCCGAACTTCAACACGAATAAAGCAAATTATACGTACAACGGCAAAGAACTTGAAACCCTATCATCCAGCTTCTTACAGTTATATAAAGAGCCCGATTTTAACTCACCGCTTATCAGCGACCCTATTCTAAATAAGACCGCTGCGGGAACAATGAGACTCAATGATTGGGGGGCCAAGGCCACTATGGGGCAAAGCTATGTTAAAGCTGAGCAACAAGGAGATTGGACCGCGATCTACTTTGCCGGGCAAAAGGCTTGGTTTTACAATCCTAAAAACAAAAACACCGTACCTGGAAAAGGAATCGTGATTACACCGAAAGATGGGCTTTCCACTGTTCCTGTATACGGGGGAGCCTACCCGGAAGATTCCGCTTATAACGGTACAGGAATTGCAGCCTCGGCAAAAGGAACGGCGGAGGTCTTGTACCAGCTGCCAAAAGGACAGAGGTATGTGGCGACTGGACCAATCCAATCCGACTACTATCACGCCAAAAATTTCAATGACCCAGCCACGAACAAAGTCGTGAAGGGCACGGAAGAGTACTACCAAATCACTTTCAATCATCGTGTTGGATTTGTAAAGAAAAGCGATGTTAATGTTGTTAAACCATAAATAAAAAAGGGGAAATCCTAATCAGCACATGTCGAACTGAATAGGGTTTTCCTTTTTTAACGTTGACAGCAAGTCCAAAAAAATTCATTCCCTTATATTCGCAAAAATAAGACACAATACCGGTCTATCACTTTCAAGAAAAGCCATTTATAAAATAGTCGATAGTTTCAATCTCTAATTCGTTTAATCCCCTTTGTAACCTTTCAGACATTTCTCTGAAAATGGCTTCTTGTTCTCCCTTATACTTTTTGGTAAGAAGGGCTGCATCTTTTAAAAGCTGGATAAAAGACCCGAATTCCTCTTTGGTTAAGGGAGCCTCATGATGGGAAAGAAAAAACGTTTCTGCATCATATTTTTCAATTTTAGAAATCAACTGAAGCATATTCTCAATGGTATAATTCCATTTTTCCGAATAAAGATTTGCATAGAGGCAATCCCCAATAAATAGGCATTTTTCCTCACGAATATAAACAATGCTTGAGTCATCGGAATGATCTCCACCCACATGTTCAATTACACAGGACAGGCCCCCTAAATTTAGTTCCATTTGGGTTTCAAACGTAATATCAGGTTCAGAAAGAAGGATATCCCGTTGATTTCCCAACTCTATCTTCATTGCATTCGCACAAAATGGAATTTCCGTTCCTTCCTTAACACGCAGATCTATATCTCGATCTTCCCAGGACAACTTCTGTAATTCTTTGATTTTTTCCTGTGTCATACTATGAGAAATAATCGGAACTGGGAATTCACTCATTCCAAATATATGGTCCCAGTGCCAATGAGTGAGGACAAGCCAGTCGCCGCCAATATTACGTTCCTCAAGTTGGGACATAAATAATCGGGCATGGCTTGAGGAGTTCCCGGCATCTATAAATAGTGTTTTTTCTTCTCCAACGATCGCTGCTAATATGGGCCGATCTGTTTCCTGATACGGCGGTAAGTAAAAGATACGATTGGAAATTTGTTTGAGTTTTTGCATTCCCTTCCTCTCCTCACTCAATTTAATGAAAAGCATGATACTACAGTTTCCAACAGACTTTGACGGTTCCAGATTTCACGATACCATTGTCTACTCATTGTTATTAAATAAAAAGAATACCAGACACCTAAATTGCGTCTGATATTCTTGGTACAGTTCATTTATAATATTTAAATTTAACGTAAGGTTTTTAAAGCTCCGCTCCAAGCAAGAACATCATCAAGCATAGCATTTACATTATCGAGATGTAATTCTTGTGGCTTAAACTCCGTTCCATTAACAAAATCAGTAAATAAACTCAAAGTTGGATGTGTGCGAACATCCGCAACTTTCTGTTCTGCAAGAATACCACGTAAATGTTCAGCTGCACGAGCACCACCGGTAGAACCATAACTTACGATACCAGCTGCTTTGTTATACCATACTTCACGGGCAAAATCGATGGCGTTTTTTAACGCACCGGTAATACTGTGATTGTATTCTTGAACAATGAATACAAACCCATCAAGACTTGCCAGTTTCTCATTCCAAGCAGCAATACCTGGCTCCGTTCCATCAGTTGTTCCTAAAAACGGAAGATTAAAGTCAGCAATATCGACAATTTCATAATTCGCGTCTCCACGTTTGTCAGCAATTCCTTTTACCCATTCTCCTACTTGTGGGCTCACACGTCCTTGACGAGTGCTTCCTAAAATAATTCCAATGTTTAATTTTTCTGTAGTCATTGTTTCTTCCTCCTTAGTTTGTTTACCAAATAGTTTTTCTAAAAAACTCATTTTTAACACCGCCTATAAAGATTTATTTACTTATTTCTCTTCGAATTATTGGAGCAATTTCGGTTGCTAACAATTCAATACCTTTTGCGACATTCTTAAAAGGCTGCCCACCAATATCTAACTGTGCAAGGAAACGTTGGTGCCCAAAGAGTTCGTATTGTTTAAGAATCTTTTCGATGACTTGCTGTGGACTTCCCACAAACAAAGCAGTATCCGGACTAGCCATATGTTCAAAGTCATCCCAAGACATCCTTGTCCCCATTCCACGCTGGCGGTTCACATATCCCCAATAATTGGAGTAATAAGGATAAAACTCATCTTTTGCTTGCTGAGTTGTCTTGGCTAGATAAGCATGGCCGGTTACACCAACCTTCAATGTTTCTGGAGTGAGTCCTGCGTCTATTCCTGCTTGACGATAAAGATCGACAAGTGGCTTAAACCGTCTTGGATTACCACCCAAGATAGCTAAAGCCATTCCCACCCCAAATCTTCCAGCACGAACGGCACTCTCGGGTGTACCTCCGACTCCAATCCAAATTGGTAATTTTTCTTGTACCGGTCTCGGGGCAATTTCAGCATCCCTTAAAGAAGGACGGAACTTCCCCGACCATGTGACGGTCTCATTTTGGGTCAGTTGTAATAGGAGGTCCATATGTTCTTCAAACAATTCATCATAATCGTTTGTGCTATAACCGAAAAGAGGAAAAGATTCTATAAATGCTCCCCTGCCAGCTAGTATTTCGGCTCGACCATCCGAAAGTAAATCCAAGGTAGCAAAATCTTCAAATAGACGAACAGGATCAAGCGTACTTAAAACACTTGTTGTACTGGTTAATCTAATTTGTTTTGTTACTTGTGCAATAGCAGCCAATAGAACCGCAGGGGAAGAAGAAGCGTAATCCAGACGGTGATGTTCTCCTACCCCAAATACATCTAGTCCTGCCTCATCAGCAAGTTTTGCAGCTTGAATGATTTCTTTTACTCTTTGACCAGCCGATATGGTTTTTCCAGTTAGGGGATCCGGACCAATATCGGCAAGCGTATAAATACCTATTTCAATACCTGGACTTTCTTTAGCAGCCATTTGGATACCTCCCATCTTATACAGCTAATTCGATGCGATTTCCAGAAGGATCAAAGGTTATATAATTATTATTGTCTTCAAACACATCCGCATCAATACGCTTTAAATTCGTTACTGCTTGTTTACGAGCCCCTTCATTATCAAAAATGAGCGTAAACGATTCAAGACCTACACTATTTTTGGCCGGTGCTGGAGCCCCTGTACCATTCCAAGTGTTGACCCCGACGTGATGGTGGTATTTTCCGTAGGAAAGGAATAAGGCCTGCCCCCCAAATCGATTTACGACGTCCATTCCCAGTCCTTTTACATAAAATTCTTCTGTCTTTTTAAGTTCTGACACGTGTAAATGAATGTGACCCATTACCGTTTCAGCCGGCATTCCTTGCCATGGTTTACTTGGTGTAGCATATTTAAGCAAATTTTCAAAGTCGAGTGGATCAACAGTCATTGCCACTTCATCACTATTCCAGTTCCATTCAAAAGGAGCCCGATCACGATAGATTTCAATCTCGTTTCCATCTGGATCATGTAGGTACAATGCTTCACTAACAAGATGATCTGAAGAGCCAAAACGAACTCCTTTCCCCACCAAATGAACAACAATATTTGCTAAAGCCGATTGATCTGGTAATAAAATCGCAAAATGATATAAACCAGTAGTTCTTCCCTGTTTTGGGATAACATTTTCAGGTTGTTCCAGTGATAAAAAACTCGTTTTCCCATCAGTTGTTAGTTTTACTGTTGAAGTTGTTTGTTCTAAAATATCGAATCCCAGGACATCTTGATAAAATTCTATTGAACGTTGTAAATTTTCCACTTTTACTTTTACATGCCCAATAAATGTTGTTGGTTTCGTGTGAAATCCCATAGATAACCCTCCTAGAGTACATTTTTTATGATTGAAAAAACATTTGATCCAATGAAATTTTTGATTTCTCGACAAAAACGAAATAAATTGATACGGCTAATAAACCTACTTCTTTTCTAATTAAGTTACTTTATGTAAGTAAGTATATTTATATAATAAAATAATGTCAAGTAACTTGATTTTAATTTGTAACTTAATTTCTGTATTTGTGGTACAATAAAGATCAAGAGAGGTGTATTTAGAAAATGAAACAACCTACAATTTGCCCGAAATTTGAAAAGGCAATTTCGCTATTAAGTCAGAGATGGACAGCATTAGTTATCTATCAATTATTATTGGGACCACAAAGGTTTAATGAAATTCTATCTTCCATTGGTATAAGTGGAAAGGTTTTATCAGATCGTTTAAAGGAATTGGAGTACCACGGGTTGGTAAAACGTGAGGTTATACCGGAAACACCAGTCATCATTGAGTATTCTTTAACAGAAAAAGGACAATCCATGGAACCCATTTTGAGAACAATTGAGAACTGGTCACAGCTTTGGGTTAAAGATGAATCAGATTCAACTGAAAATTAGTAGAGGGAATGTACAGATTTTATGAAGTTAATTGAAAATCAAAAAGAGACATTAACATAGGATTCCTTATTTGGAGTCGCTTTGCTAATGTCTTTTTTTAATCATTAGGGGAAAGAATTTCCCTTACAGAGCTGATTATAATTAACTATGATTCTTGACCTACATATTTAAAAATATTAATCATAAACAAAATAACCCCCACTACAACCGCTATTGAACCGGCAATTGCTGCTGGAAGACTTGCCAAACTACCTGTTATTACTTCAAATACAATGGCCCCCGTCATTACTGGAAGTCCTATATTATGCAACCAAAACTGGGTTTTAGCCAACTTAGAATGAGCAGCTGCTGGATACAAATGATAAATGATTCCAAACAATGCCATAGAAACCCAACCTAATAAGTTAATATGTGCATGGATGGATTTAAATCTGAAATCTTGTATAATTCCCATCATAATCCCCATTAAAACTCCTACCGTAAAATACACTGCTGCTACTTTTAAATATAATTTTCCCATGTTCTTTTCATCCCTTTCATTAATAGTTAAGATCTATTCTTTATCAGGTACTGTCTAAATACGATGATAGCTATCACCCTTTTTTTCTATGGATCTTATATATCGATCAGCTCACCCTCGTCTCTTCTTTATACGGCCCTTTCCATAATGAATATCCTAACCAAATGAATGAAACGCCTGCTAGCGGCTGAGCTAGATAATTGCCAATAGGAATAAAATCTATAATTGGTACAATGACAAGGAGAAGTGCCGCCCAACGAGGAAGTATTCCTTTCACTGCTGTTAAAAGATTGAATAAGAACATCCCACCAAAAAAACTAAATAAAGAGATGATGAGACCCATATTCATTTGCTCAGGAAGAGTGTTTACTAATTGTGGAGCATGCTTTCCTAAAGCAGGAACTACGAAAACATCTGCCCAGCCAAATCCAGTCCACATTCCCGCCCCCAAAAAATAGATAAGAAATGTAATGAACCCAAATTTCCCCAAAACATGCATCTGTCGAAAATACATCCCTACAAGTCCTAATAAGAGGACAAGCATACCCAGTAAATTAACATAAGCGGCCATTGTCTTCAGGGATGATATGCTATACAAAATGGCAAAAGAAATGAAAAGAATTCCAGTGAAAATTAAACACAAACCAGAAAATCTTATAAATGAAGGGACTGTCATAAAAAAACCTCCAGGAAATTGTTTTATACTCCCTTTAAATGTACTTTCCAGATACTCTCAAAAACAATCCCACATTACTCTCAAAAAAAGGTCTTTACTAAAAACTTAGCGTATAAAATAAATAACAGGATCATGCGGTATTGTGGAGGTGAATGAAGTGCAGATAAGTGAAAAAAAAGCGAATGCGCTAAAGAAGAATTTTGTAGGGCGTTCCAAAGAAATGGAGATCATTCATCGCCATATTGCTGGTGATTGGAAATGGCAATGGATCCATATTTATGGGCAAAGCGGCATCGGAAAGACTACATTTCTCCAATATGTGACTTCAGAAATAAAAGGTGCCTGTTTTTACTTTTTGGATGGTAGTCAAGGAATAATAAAGAAAGATGATGTGCTAGCTCAATTGGCAAAACAACTAGATCATGCAAGTGATTCTAAGAATGATCAACTGGACTCTGAAGTAATGGTTCAACAGATGAACAATAAAGCCCGATCTATTGGCAAAAAGCATATACTTGTGATGGATGCATTCGATCATTTTCGTTCGGTAGAAAAATGGTTAACTGAATGGTTAGAGCAATTAGATGAAAATATACGTATTATCACGGCAGGACAACATCCACTGACTGGCAGATGGCTCCATTATGGATGGGCAAACTTGATCTATACATTACACCTTCCAGCCTTGACTTCGGTTGAGGTTCAGCAATTTGCGCGTAAACAAGGAATAGCTGACACCCAAGCCCAGTCTGATATTTACCAGTTTTCTAGAGGTATTCCCCTTGCATTGACACTTGCCGCAGAATTGATGCTTCAGACTAAAGGAGACATGCAATTCAATCGACAAGAAAAAACGGAGCTTCTCAACATTTTGATGGAAAAATTGTTTAGCGAACTACCATTAAATGTATGTAAATTATTAGAGGCTGCATCTGTATTTTGGAAATTTAACGAAGAGAGACTGGCATCCATCATAAACGAAGAAATGGATGCATTTTCATTTCGGAAACTCACAATGATGCCCTACGTTTTTTTAAAAGAAGATGGTTGGATGGTACATGATGCGGTTAGAGCTTGGGTATTAGAGGACTTACTGCTGCGGAAGCCACTCAAATATGAAGAAATGCGGAAGAAGGCACTTAACCAGATTTGGTTGGAGGAGCGAAAAAATCCGAAACTTAGAAAAAAGCTGCATTTAGATAAAATGAACTTACACGAAAATCCAATGGTTCGGAATATATGTTTTTCTGGACAATTAGAGGATGTGGAATTACGTGCATGTAGGGAAATTGATATACCCGCAATACAGTCTTTATATGTTCGATATCATCATTATATATTACCAATTGTCCCTGAAGAGCGTTATATGGAAAAGTTAATACGCCCAATCTGGGAAGTAGTCCCTACATCTTTTATAACCATCTGGGAACGAAATGAACTCATTGCTTTTTACTGTAAGGTTCCTCTACATGCTGAAATGTTAGAAATATTAGCAACTGAACCAATATTACAGCCTTTTCTTTCAAAGTGGAAACCCACCACAAATGCATATTCACTTTTATTAATGGGGATTGAACCAAAACTTGAGGATAAAACAAGTGCTTATATCGTTAATACGATGATAAATCACTTATCCTTTTCAGAGTGGATCCTTGATTTTACATGCTTCAAAGAGTGGTTTCCCGTACTCGAACTGTGTGGGTTTAGCCCCGCTCCATGGGCAAATGCAACAACACAATACGGAACCGAATATCGTGCCTTCATACTTGACCTTACACAAGAAGATTATCTCACGAAACTTGATCGTTTGTTAACAAGTCGGGGCTCTGAAAAGAAAGTAACAAAATCTCCACAAACTCAGGACATTCAAGATTTGAAAAGTGTTTTAAAAGAATGGAATCAACTCATTAGTAACCCTGCATTATCAGATACTTATTTTCGTTTGTTTCCCCATCGAATGAGAGATTCAGAATCCGTTAAAAGCTTGGGGATTTCAATACAGAAAGAAGTAAGCAATATAATTACTCAACTAATCAAAGAAAGCGAGCGGGAAGCCACTTATGGCAAACTATTAAAATATAGATTTTTACAAGGGAACCATTCTCATGAGAAAATTGCAGAAAGGCTCAACCTGTCAATGGCCACATATTATCGTTATCTAAATAAAGCATTGGAGCACCTCTATCAATTATTGTCTATGTGACTAACCAAGTTGAATCATGAAATGTTCATTAAAACTTTCGAGTATTTTTTTTACTGAAAAGATTTAATACTCAAGTA
This sequence comes from Neobacillus sp. NPDC093127, assembly GCF_044754175.1. Classification (NCBI taxonomy): domain Bacteria; kingdom Bacillati; phylum Bacillota; class Bacilli; order Caryophanales; family Bacillaceae; genus Neobacillus; species Neobacillus sp. NPDC093127. Next base: position 93,017 of record NZ_JBIVOP010000012.1, on the reverse strand, counting down.
CTATTCAAAATAACCAAGTTTCCAATAGAAGTTTATTTAATAATAACCCCATATTGATGTTCCCCAAAAATTGGACCTAAAAACAAACTCCTTTACATGAACAAGTAGCTTAAAAGGCAACAACGCCAAGCGTTAGTTGCCTTCTTTTGTGCAGTTAAAAAATATATTTTCAATTTTACCCCGATCAAACCCGCATTCCACCGTTCGCTGTTAAAATAAAGTCTTTCCTTTTGCCCAATTTTCCATAAAAACATCACACTTTTTATCGAGTTGGAATAAAGTTTTTCTTTCTTACTTTTTTCGCGAATGTTGATATGTCTGGCTTGCTGGGCCTTTTCTTCATAATTTTTTGAACTTGTTTATTTTAACATGTAGGATTTCTATTTTTCAGTTACAATATCAACGTTAGTAGTGCCACACACTCCACGTGCGCCGTCTGCGGAAACATGTCCACTGGCTGGATATACTTAACCTCATATTTCGAACTTAAGGTTTGAATGTCCTTGGCCAAAGTGGACGGGTTGCATGAGACATAGATGAGTTTTTCTGGTTTTACTTGCAGGATGGTTTGAAGTAGTTGACCGTCGAGGCCCGTTCTTGGCGGATCGACAACTACAACATCAGGTTTCCAGCCTTTTTTGACCCATTTTGGCAGGACCTCCTCTGCCTTTCCAGGTACATATTTAGTATTGGTAAATCCGTGGCGCTTCGCATTTTTCTTGGCATCCTCAATTGATTCAGGGATTACGTCCATACCGCGGATTTCTGCAGCTTGATTGGCGAGCCATAACCCAATGGTTCCAACTCCACAGTAGGCATCGACCACTTTTTCGTTGCCTGTTAGGGCCGCCGCTTTTTTCACTTCGTTATAAAGCTTGACCGTTTGAACAGGATTTAACTGAAAAAAGGTTCTGGCGGATAGCTCGAATTGCAGGTCACCCAATGTTTCTTGAATAAATTCTTCGCCTGCGAGCGGTACTGTTTCCTCTCCAAAAATAAGCGATGTTTTTTGGCCATTAATATTTTGGACGACGGATTTCACATTTGGCAGCCGTTTTTGGATTTCTTCAATGATGATCTCCATTTTGGGGATCTCTTTTTGTGATGTAATTAGCACAATTTGAAGTTCGTCTGTTTGCACCCCGACACGGGTGACAATCGTTCGGATGATTCCCTTTCGTGACTTTTCATTATAAATAGGGATTCTTAATTCTTCTAAAATTTGTTTTACTTTTGATGTCGCTTCATTGGTTTGCGAATGCTGTACTGCACATTGGTCAATGTTAATCAATTGATGGGAGTTAATTCCGTAAAGCCCCGCCAGCACTTTTCCATCTTTTTGTCCAACTTGAAAACTACTTTTATTACGGTACCCCCATGGATCCTCCATGCCAAGCGTTACACGGATATCCAGCTTGTCGATTGACAGCTTCGTATGGCGTTCAAGAGATTGAATAACAATGTCACGTTTTTCTTTAAGCTGCTGGTCGTAATGCAAATGCTGAAGCTGGCAGCCGCCGCATTGATCATAAACCGGGCACAGCGGCTGCACTCGGTGCGGGGATTTAATCCGAATTTTTTTGATTTTCGCTTCAGCAAATTTAGGATTTATTTTTGTTGCCTCGACGACCACCTCTTCACCTGGGAGAGCACCTGGAACAAAGACAACTTGTTTTTTAAAATAACCGACACCTTCGCCGTTAATGCCAAGCCTTTTTATCGTAAGTGGGAATGTTTGATTTAATTGGATTTTGATTCCTTGTTCTGTTTTCATTTTTTCACTCCAAATTTTTGGATAATGCTTGAGTTCCATTTTTATTTTCCCCGTATTATAGCATGATTCACAGAGAAAAACCGAATTCCAGACGAAATTCGGTTTAGGTGGATTTTGATTCTTGTTTGAAGAATTTCATGATCCAAAAATATTGAACGGCAATGACGATCAACATTCCAATGATAAAGAAGTGATAGGCCTCTAAATCCTTGTTGAATTGCATAAAAATAATTCCAATAATATTGGCAGGTACAGCGACTATTAGCATAATAATTTTCCCCCTGCTTTTCCCTTTAGTAAGGAGAAGCAGTATACAAATAATTGCTCCTATTCCTAAAACAATTGTATATATTAGGATTAATTGAGGCGTAAAATAGGTCGATTCAAACTGTTGCTTTTTAAAAATTAAATAGCGGGCAACTCCCATTTTTTCAGATGATAAATTTTCTAGGACAATGGCTAAGATGATTCCCGAAAATTGCAGCAATATAAGCAATGGGTATAAGAAAAATTTTTTCATGGCTTTTATCATTAAATCATCACCTTTTTCAGAAGAAAAAGACAATACCATTCGTCGTATTGTCTCTCCCTTAAAGATATCATTATTTCTTATTTGGTTCACCTTTTTCAACAGGATTGGACGGGTCCATACTCCATTCATTCCAACCGCCATCGTATAGTGTGATATTATTTACGCCTAAAACGTCGGCATAAAATAATACTTCCGCAGCCCTCCAGCCAGTTCCACAATAGAACGCCAGCTCTTTATCCATGTTAATTCCATCTTTTTCCCACATACTCAAAATCTCTGAGCCGCTCCGCATTGTATTATCGATATTTCTGAAATCTTCAAGTTTACTAGAATCGGAGCCTGCATGTCCCCAAACAGACCCCGCAGGACGCCCTTTGGCCTCGATATAATCATAACCTGATATTTTTCCGGTATATTCTTCCCAACTTCTAATATCAACAAGTGTTCCATTATTTTTATTAGCTTGTATTGCTTTTGCTTCAGGCAAATCAATAATATATTCCGGATTAGCAGGAATGACCGTTCCAAATGCTGTAACTGATTTCTTAGTATTCACCTTTTTTTCCACCCGGTAACTGCCATTTTTCCATGAGGTAAATCCTCCGTTTAACACCCTAACATCGGTAACACCCATGTATTTTAAAATAACTGCTGTACGAAAAGCAGGCATGGAATCAGCACCATATAGGACGACAGTTGTGTCCTTAGTGATCCCATTTTTTAAGGCGAACTTTTCAAGCTCTTTGTCCTTCAGACGATTCCATACAGGTCCTTCCTCTACCTCATCCGTATTAATATGGACGGCCCCTGGAATATGACCGTCTTTATAATCCTTTGCTTCATCGCCCCAGCTGACTTCAAAAATTTTATAAGGATTGCCGTAATTTTTATTGTTAATTAAATCATTTACCCATGATGATGACACGAGCATTTCGTAATTAGGATAGGCTTCTAATGCCAAATCTTGGTTCTCTGCCCATTCTTTCACATCATATTTATACAGATTTTTGAAACCCTTATCTTGCAGGTATCCAGCAACGCTTTGAGCATCTTTACCGTTTGCATCATAAAGAACAACGTTTTTGTCGGTGGTAATACCTTTACTTTTTAGTACTTCTGTTAGTTTTTCATCTTGTTTATCCACTATTACCTTTAGCCAGTCAGCGGAAAAATCAACGGCGTCTTTAATATGACCGCCCCTTTTAACCCCATCTAATGCCCAGCCGTTAAACGCATCATTTGCTCTTGTATCAACAATTACCCAGTTATCTTTTCCGATATTTGCTTTCAATTCGTCTGTCTTGATATTTTGGGTTACCACTGATGTTTCCTTTTTATTTTTACCTGCCGCATTATTATTCGAACAGGCTGAGAGTACTAAAAGACTGCCCAATAAAAGAAATAGGATTGCCTTTCTGTTAACTACCATTTTGTATTCCTCCTATAAGTTTGCATCTGTCCATGGCAGAAGTTTGTTTGGATAACTGTTTCATGTTTTTCGCCATTAACTACAGTACAAATATTGATTCCTATTTCATTATAAATAAATGGTATTCTAAAATAAATTCATTCTATCTATTATATAAATGGTTAGGAATCGATTTTCTGATTAGTACTATGAGGGTGTTGGTAAGTGCCTGTAAACGACACGCAAAAAAGCCGAAATCCTGTTGAATTCGGCTTTTTTGCATGTTATTTCTTTTTTGTTAAATCGTTAAGGCTTTTGAATTTATAGCCTTTCTTTTTCAAATCTTGGATTGCTCTTTCAAGTGCATCTGCGTTGTCTTTCGAGACGGAGTGAAGTAACAGCACGCAGCCAGGATGGATTTGTCTCATAATATTGTCGTATGAGTATTGCCACCCTCTTTGCTGGTTAATATTCCAGTCGACGAAAGCGAGTGACCAGAATACATGCGTAAAGCCCTCTTCTTTTGCAATTTGCATCGTTCTTTCGCTAAAAACCCCACGCGGCGGACGTAAATACTTCATTTTTTTTTGCCCAGTTAATTCTTTTGTTTTTAGTTTCACACTATTGAGCTCTTCGCGAACTCTTTCATCACTCACCGCTGTGAAATCGGGATGATGCCAGGAGTGGTTGCCAATAATATGCCCCTCTTTTACCATTTGTTTTACAAGTTCCGGTTGTGAATTTAAAAAATGCCCCGTCACAAAAAAAGTGGCAGGTACCTTTTCCTTTTTTAAGACCTCGAGAATTTTTGGGGTATAGCCATTTTCATAACCGCTATCGAAGGTAAGGTATAGGGTCTTTGAGTTTGGATCTCCTTTGTAAAATGCTCCGTACTTTTCAAGGAGCTGATCATACTGCGCACCTGCATCTGCCGGCTGTTCATTTACCGCTTTTTTGAATCCCCAGTGGATCGGTTTATTGGGTACTGATGCGTATGTAACATTGGGTATTAGTAAAAGCAGCATACTAAGGATACCTAAAAATTTTTTCATCCATGTTCCCCCTGGTTTTGTTTTTTATAGTGTTTGTTTTATTAGGAAAAACATTATTAGCATATTAAGGAAATGGCTGTGATTGGTGGTAGATTCGACCTCTTTTTGTACCTGTATAGGGAAGGTGTGAGGATGGCAGTCTTGATGTTGTTGTTCTAGAGGATGGCATTTGAAGAAATTTCCGTATTTCAGGATTGCTAAAAGAGGGTTTTACCAGTAGGAAGTAATCATTTATCCCGTTTAAAAAGGCATCATTCGAAAACAAAAGGCATTTAGGACATATCCATTTTCCTCTTTTGTATTCCATCGGAATGTGCAAACATCTTGGACATTGAACTCCTGGAATTATTTCGTCTACTGTAAATTGAAATAATTTTAGTATATCTATTTTTTGAGGAGTATGTAGTGATAATAAAAGATTTGTCACTTGGCTAATTGTCTTTTGATTAATCTTTTTTTCACTATATTTTTCCTCTAATTCATTGATTTTATTTAATAAATCATAGGCTTTAATGACTTTTTGCTCGGCTTCTTTGTAGTTAGGTCCAATTATAATTTCAGTAGAAGCTTTGCAAATTGCAACAAGATTTTCTATAGGAATAAAAGGTATTTTATTTTTATCAAATAAATTTCTTAATGAAATTTTGTGCCGATTTACTTGTGCTACTGGATTTTCATATATCTCTCTATTTTCTCCATATTCATGGATCAATTGCTGCTTCTCGAATATTAATTTTCCTGAATGATTTTTAGCATCAATAATGAGAATGAGCTTTTGTGAGAAAAGTAGCGCGTCGATTTGGAAGAAGGTATTTCCTATTGGGAGGCGGAGACCGTAAAAAATGTGATACTTGTGTTCCGGGATTTGATCCAGATAATATTTTACTGTTTTTTCTCCGTTATATCCCGATTTCAAAATTCTTATTTTTGACTTGATATCCGGTATTTTCTCATTTGTTTTTGTTACCCTTCTTTCCAAGGCCTCAGCTTGAAGTAGGATGGTGGGGGGAGTTAGTTCCTTTGCATTCAAAATCTATTCCTCCTTAATTGTTTTAGGAATATCTTCAATAGAAATTCGAGAAACTCCTACCCGATTTAGTCAGCTATTTTGACATTTTTGTGTCTTTTTCCTCTTATGATTAATTTTCTGCACTTGGTTAATTCAATTTTATTTAAAAATAATTTGGATAAGCGCAGCTTATTACATATTTTTCATAACTTATGACATATTTTTGGACACTTACGACATATTCCGGGTCACTTATTACCTCTTTTTCAATACTTACGACATTTGCTGGATGTTAATTGGTAATTCCCTTGGACCTCGAGAACTTATGACATATTTTTGGACGCTTACGACACCTTTCCGGTCACTTATTACCTATTTTTTAATACTTACGACATTTACTGGATATTAATTGGTAATTCCCTCGGACCTCGAGAACTTATGACATATTTTTGGACACTTACGACATATTCCGGGCCACTTATTACCTCTTTTTCAATACTTACGACATTTGCTGGATATTATTAGGGGTTACTCCTCTCAAAATTTCAAATGCCTATTTGATATTTACCTAATCACAGCACAAAAAAAGGATAGGCGCCCCACGCAGCACACCTACCCAAAATCATCCTATCTAAAAACCCGCTTCCTTAAACTGCGCTAATTTTTCCAATGAAGATTTGTCTACATCCGCATGCAGGCTGTTGCCGTGTGAGTCCATTGTCACTACGGCTGTAAAGCCCTCGACGCGAAGATGCCACATTGCTTCAGGGATACCGAATTGCATCAAATCAACGCCCTCGACCCCTTTAATGCAGTCCGCGTAATATTGAGCCGCTCCACCGATCGCGTTAAGATAAACGCCGCCATGTTCCTCCAATGCTGCCAACGTCTTAGGTCCCATGCCGCCTTTACCAATCACAGCGCGTATACCAAATTTCTTCATGATGTCACCTTGGTAAGGCTCCTCGCGAATACTTGTAGTTGGACCAGCAGCTTTAACATGCCACTCTCCTGCCTCATCCTTTAACATTACCGGGCCGCAATGATAGATTACCTGCCCATTTAAATCAACAGGTGCATCATGATCGCTCAAGTATTTATGAATCGCGTCGCGGCCAGTATACATTAAGCCGTTGATTTGAACGACATCTCCGACCTTCAACGAACGAATTTTCTCTTCTGTAATTGGCGCCTCTAATGTAATCACTTCTTCAGACCTTGAAGCAGCTGTTTCTTTTTCAGCCTGATCAGCAGCAAAATCAATGAACTCACCATCTTGGTACGCCCACTCTTTAATCTCACCAGTCACAGCGTCAACACTCACCCCTAAACGGCGGAATGCCCAGCAATTGTACGCAACAGAAACATAGAAGCTCGCCGGAATACGGTTCATGACTCCGACTTTACAGCCAAGCAATGTTGCTTCTCCGCCAAAGCCCATTGTGCCGATTCCTAATTTATTTGCATTTTCCATTACGTACTCTTCCAACCGGCGAAGATCCTCATTTGGATTCACATCTTCAACGGAACGGAATAGTTGTTCTTTTGCTAAATCGTAGCCGGATGAGCGGTCGCCGCCGATTCCGACACCGATAAAGCCGGCGCTGCAACCTTGTCCTTGTGCTTGGTAAACTGAGTGCATGACACATTTACGGATACCATCCAGATCACGGCCCGCACGGCCAAGCCCTTCTAACTCGCATGGCAGACTATATTGAATATTTTTATTCTCACAACCGCCGCCTTTTAAAATTAAGCGGACGTCGATGTAATCCTTTTCCCATTGATCAAATTTAATAACCGGTACCCCTGCACCAAGGTTATCACCGCTGTTTTCTCCTGTTAACGAATCGACTGAGTTTGGACGCAATTTCCCCTCTTTCGTGGCAAGCACGATTGCATTGCGAATGGCTTCTTTTACTTCTAATTGATTGACACCAACCGGCGTTTTTATTTTAAAAGTAGGTAAGCCTGTATCCTGGCAGATTGGCGACACATTGTCATCCGCCATTTTGATATTGTTTGTGATCGTATCAAGGCTCATTGCGGCACAAGTGCCGGCATTTTCCTTTTCCTTGGCCTTCAAAACTGCCCGGCGGACATCCTTTGGAAGTTTGGTAGAAGTTTCAACAACAAGCTTGTACATGCTTTCTTGAAATTTCGCGATATTCAATTCGAGTACCCCTTTCCCTTTGTTCCTCTAATTAATCTATTTTAATATTACAACATTTTGCACGGTTACATTATACTCCTATAGCGGGTAGAATTAAAGGATTTGCTTGAAAACGAATACATGGAGGAAAAAGGGAATTCTCGGACCATAAAAAAGAGCCTGCTCTTAAACAGACTCACTCACGTCACGATTATTAAATTCTTTGCATTTTGATTCCATATCATCAAGCATGGAAATTAAGCGATCAATATCCTCAAGGTCCGTATCTTCAGGATCAATGGCATCAAGCACATCAATGAACATATTTAAGCGCTGTTTTAAAAAGTCTACCTGTGAATTTTTATCTTTTATCGGGATGCCCAACTAATTTCTCTCCTTTCATTTTCTCTTCCATCCTACCGAAAGAATGAAACTTTGACAATTTTATTTTTCTATATGAATAAAAGACCCCTGCAAAAGGAGTCCTGCCTTAACCATAAATTTCAGCCGCTAGCACCCATGAGGCCGCTTAAAATCTTACCGCGGCCGCTCTGAGGCAACAAAGCCAAAGGAAACAAAATCCTGCACTGGAATCCAGGCACCGATTCCCTGTGATGTCACGTTCTTGATTACGATAAACTTTTTATTGCCTTTTAGCATTAAATAAACTTCACCGTAAGTCACTTTCCCTTTTTCGTTTACACCAGGTGCATAGGCATACAAGTAGCCCAAGCGATTTGCCGGGATGTTATAAATATGGTCGTTCTTCGTCCCTGAACCGATAATCGTTTCAAACGAAAGCGGAAGCCGTGTCTTTTCCATTGATTTCAGCAGCATCATCTTTTTGACATCTTCCGCATTCGGAATTTTCGCTGTTAGACCGCCTCTGATAATTTTTTGCGACTCCTGAACATACTTAATTTGAAAAGGTACCTTACCGCCGCGATTATCAAAGTAATTCGTATTAATTTTTTGAAACTCCCAGTTCGGTGATGTCTCTGCGGACTCGTAATTCAATGGCCATTGGCCTAAGTAAACAATCGCCCGGTAGCCAAGGGCAAACGGTGTGCTGTTAATACTTGACTCATTCAGCATCCGAATTAAATCAGGGTTTTCAATTTTGACCTTCGAAGAGTTAATTAACTTCTTGGTTAGATCGCTTGGCTGCAATAATGGTAAGTCCTGTGTCGAATTCGGATAAGTATTCTCCTTCGAAATGTTCCGGACAGAAGATGGCACCTGATATTTTACTGAGCTTTTTTTCTCTGGTGCTTTATCAGCGAGAGCTGACGGAATAAAAATGAGCATTAAAAGCAGTGGCATGAGGACAGAAACCATTTTTTTCACTAAAGTTTAACTCCTTTCACTAATAGAATTATTATGTCTGCTACTAGTTTTTTCGGAGTTAATCAATATTATCCATTCCCCATCAATATTTCGCTTGAAGCCGCTCCATTAATTTTTCAAAATGCGGAAAGAACAGCTGGATTGCTGGTCCTACCGTAAAGGTGATAATAAACGTTCCATAGGAGATAGGTCCCTTTAAAATGAATGCTGGGACTAAGGCGGTAATTTCACCAATTGTTTTTGCCATCATCAAATTGAAGCTAAACCGCTCTCTTATCGCCAACATGAAATTATCAATTGGGCTTTGCGGAAATTTGGCCTGCAAATAAATCGCCGCTCCTAATCCGACGATGAGGATGCCTAGCAATAACATGCCAAACTTAGCCAGTAAAGGGTCGACTTTAAATAATTCGAACACAGTAAACAGCCAAAAATCGACTAAAGAACCGATGATGATAATAGTAAGGAGCGAGAGTAAATCCGGTCTCCTTTTGACTAAAAGGGAGTTGATGATAACTAATAAGGCACCATCAATCATCACCCATTTCCCAACTGATAACCCTACTTTTTCAGTTAGCGCGATATTAAGGGCATCCCATGCCCCGACACCAATATCGGCCACTTTAATGGTCATGCAAACCCCAAATGTCATGATGGTTAAACCGATAATAAAAAATAATAACCGGATAAAAAATTTCATCTGTCGCTCCTCAGATATTGGTAAAAAATAATGAAAATGCAATAATCTGAACATTTACAAAATTGGATTTACCGTTTATAATATAAGTAACCTTTCAAAAAGGAGGGCTGTAATCAATCGGCTAACCATTTATTTAAATTCCTTAAGGAGGTTGGGATTCTCGTATAATATGACATTCAACACTCGTGTTTTCCTTGTTGTGAAATAAACATGAAAGTTGGTGATGGATGGTCCTATAGAGAAGCGATTGATTTTTTCCCATAACAAAATGTGCTGTTTCATTATAGCACACCGATAGCAATTAAACCGTACATTGTAAAAATTGAAAAAAGTTAAAAAAGAGACTCTAAGCCGCTCGGCTCAGAGTCTTTATTTTAGAATCAGAATTTAAATCATTGAACTTTGAGAATTGTCCAGCTCCAGCGCCCTAGCGGCTAATGTCCTTCGCTCTCCGCCCTACGATAAGTCAACATCGAATCTTGCGCAGCTCCGTGTTTCCTTTATCTCAGTTGGAGTGCTCCAAGCCATACGCCGCTGACCAGGGCGCTTTCGCTTTTCATGGTGCCTGACACCTAGAGTAAGAAAAACCCAATTCCCATTATTACATAGGCAGCTAGCAGTGTTAGGCCTTCGAACCAATTGGATTCGCCGTCGTTGGAGATGATGACCATCAGGAGTACCGATGATACCATGGCAATTAGTTCCTGCCAGCTAAACAAGAGCGGCATTGATTGCTCAAAGAATAACGATATGAGGACAAGCACGGGTAATACGAACATTGCTACCTGGAGGGTAGAGCCAATCGCGATTTCAACGGCTACATCCATTTTATTCTTATAGGCCATTAACACCGCTGATGCGTGTTCCGCTGCATTTCCCACGATGGCGACAATAATCACGCCGATAAACAGCTCAGTCCAGCCAAAGGATTCTGCCACAAACTCAAACGTATGAACCAAATGCTCAGATATGTAGGCAACAGCAATTGTGGCAATGAAGAGTACAGCGATGGCCTTCCCTTTCCCCCATTCCGGTACTTCCTTTTCATGCTCCTCCGTTTCCCCGCTCGGCTGATAGACACCGCGGTGGGTAACAAGTTTAAAGAACAAGGCAGCCAGATAAAGAACAATAAGAATAACCGAAATCCCAATACTTAATGAAATGGTTTTTGTTTCGTTCATATTCATTGAAAAAACTTCTGGAATAACAAAAGCAATCATCACCGCAAAAATGAGCAGCCCCGAATTATGACGGGCATCAAAGACATTAAATTCCTGGCGCTTAAATTTTAGTCCGCCAATAAAAAAAGACAGTCCAGCAACAAGAAGTAAATTTCCTAATACCGAACCAGTTAATGAGGCAAGAACAATTCCAACAAGTCCAGCTTTAAGCGAAAAGATTGAAATAATCAGCTCCACTGCATTTCCGAAGGTTGCATTTAGCAGTCCACCGATTCGCGGACCGGCCACAATGGCAAGACTCTCGGTTGCTCGGCCCATAAAGCTTGATAACGCAATAATGGTGATACAGTAAAGAATAAAAAGAATCATACTCGGCCAATGCATTAGTGTCCCAATCACGGAAACTGGAACTCCAATGAATGTCAGCAGCATGAAGATTTTGTTCGTCATCGCGTTCCCTCCTCAGATTCTTTTTGAACCGCTATTTTTTCCTATCTATGTTATTTCCCTTTACCCTAACATTTACCTAAAAAAACTTATGATTAATAAGACCACTTTTTTCTTGCAAATGCAGAATATTCTCGTTACCATCATTTAGAACTATATTTTTGATGGAAAGTAGAATTGAGGAAGTTATATGAATAAACCTTATTTTCGTTTTTGGATACTTGTTAGTATTGTCGCCATATCTGGCTTTTCCCAGGGGATGCTCCTGCCGCTCATCGCGGTAATATTTGAAAAAGGCGGTGTTTCTCCTTCCTTAAACGGCCTAAATGCGATTGCACTATATATCGGCATTCTCCTTGTCTCCCCTTTTATGGAGATGCCGCTTAGAAAATACGGTTATAAGCCGATCATCATTTTCGGCGGTGCACTTGTATTCGTTTCGCTTGCTTTATTTCCCTTATGGAAAACATTTTGGTTTTGGTTTGCATTAAGAATGCTAATCGGCATCGGCGACCATTCCTTGCATTTCGCGACCCAGACGTGGATCACATCCTTTTCTCCCGCTGAGAAGAGAGGACGGAATATCTCCTTATATGGCTTGTTTTTTGGAATTGGTTTTGCGACAGGACCGTTAATGACGCCATTGGTAAATGTGAATGAAGCCCTGCCCTTCATCGTCTCTTCAATCGTTTGCTTGGCAGGCTGGCTCTTTGTCTTTTCTTTAAAAAATGAACTTCCGGAACAAGTGGTAAACATAAATTCATTCTTGGCAACGATTAAGCAGTTCAGAAGAGCTTTGAAATATGGCTGGGTCGCCTTCTTGCCGCCATTTTCCTACGGCTTTTTAGAATCATCGTTAAACGGTAGTTTCCCCATTTATGCCTTAAGAATGAATATTGATGTTTCCAGTGTCTCAATAGTTTTGTCCGCTTTTGCGATTGGCAGTATTATTACCCAGCTGCCGTTAGGGATATTAAGTGATCAATACGGGCGGCGAAATATCTTGATGTCAGTTCTTTTCCTTGGATTTTTCAGCTTTACAGCCGCTAGTTTTCTTGAACATTCTTTTATCGGTCTGTTTATCGCATTCCTGATCTCCGGGATGGTCGTCGGCTCCACCTTCTCGCTTGGCATCAGTTATATGACCGATTTAGTACCTAAGGAGTTATTGCCAACAGGAAATTTGTTATGCGGCATCTTTTTTAGCCTTGGTTCCTTAAGCGGGCCAATAATCGGCGGCTTATTTATTAAATTTTTGCACGGCGTCAGCTTCTTCTACATTATTAGTACGATGCTCTTAGCCTTATCATTCATAATCTTTACCTTTGGAAAGAAGAACCAGTTGGAACTTGAGCAACAAAATTGATTTTGGAGCAAATTCATATCTTACGCATAATATGTATGGTAAAATATAAGAAAATTTAGAAGTTTAGAGGATTCTGCTGTCATCACTTGGGTGACAGCTTTCGTGTTTTTTAGGGGTAGTGAGGTTGATTATTCTTCTCAATTCCCAATTAGTCTTTTTACACTCTCAATTTATTATTCAGCAAATCAAATGATAATAATTATTATTTACAGTTAACCTAAACCAACGAAAATACATATAGTGTTAGAAGTAACTTTGATTTTCATTCTCAATTAAATTTTAATTTTATCAATTAGAATTGACATATACTTTTTCTCACAGTACAATCAAAATATTAGGGGGGAGATACAGATGAGTTCTGACGCAAAAGTACTCACGAAAAAGGAACAAAAAAACAACCTTTTGGAAAAAATCAAACCACATTTGGAACTAATTGCTGCATCGCTAAGCGGTGTTTTCATTGTCCTTGGCTGGATTTTCGATAAATATGGATTTGGAACGGACTCCATCATTGCTTACTTGCTGGCATTTGTCATCGGCGGATTTGCAAAAGCAAAGGAAGGCATTGAGGCCACGTATGAAAATAAAGAATTAAATGTAGAAATGCTGATGATTTTTGCCGCTGTTGGGTCAGCGATCATTGGTTACTGGACAGAAGGTGCCATTCTAATCTTCATTTTTGCCGTCAGCGGAGCCTTAGAAACCTACACCATGAATAAAAGCCATAAGGAGATTTCCTCTTTAATGGAGCTTCAGCCAGAAGAAGCCCTGCTAATCAGCAATGGCTTTGAAAAGCGTGTTCCCGTCTCGGAGCTTCGTGTTGGCGATCATATTCTGATTAAGCCAGGCGAACGGGTGTCATCTGATGGAATGATAATTAAAGGACAGACAAATATTGATGAAGCAGCGATTACCGGTGAGTCGATGCCCGTCTCTAAAGGGGAGCAAGCAGATGTTTTTGCCGGAACCGTTAATATGACAGGTGCCATTACTGTTCAAGTGACAAAAGAGAGCAGTGACACCCTTTTCAGAAAAATTATTCAGCTTGTGCAATCCGCACAAAGTGAAAAGTCACCGTCGCAGCTGTTTATTGAACGCTTTGAAGGAACCTATGTCAAGGTTGTCCTGCTCGTCGTGGTTGTCATGTTCTTTCTGCCCTACTTTTTACTGGGCTGGAGCTGGCATGAATCCTTTTACCGCGCGATGATTTTATTAGTGGTCGCCTCCCCTTGTGCTTTGGTGGCTTCAATCATGCCGGCATCGTTATCGGCGATTTCGAATGGGGCCAGACATGGGATATTAGTAAAAGGCGGTGTCCATCTTGAAAATTTAGGTCATCTTGAAGCCATTGCCTTAGATAAAACCGGCACCCTTACAAAGGGGAAACCGGAAGTAACCGTGGTGATTGTGAAAGAAGGACTTGAAAAGGAACAGCTCCTCTGGCAGGCGGCATCAATAGAGAGCCATTCGAACCACCCGCTGGCGATCGCGATTGTTAAATATGCAAAGCAGAAATTAACCAAAGAACTTTTTCATCCCGACAATCTCGAGGATATACCCGGCTGGGGGGTTAAGGCAGAAATTAATGGAGATCAGTGGAAAATTGGCAAAGCAGCTTTCATTGGAAAAGATGATGTCGACCAGTTTGCTGACGGAAAAGCGAAAGAACTTGCAAGTCGTGGTAATACCCTTGTTTTCATTGAAATCAACGGTGAGCTTTGTGCGATGATTGCCTTAAAGGATGTTGTTCGCGAGGAAACGAAGCTGGCAATTGATCATTTAAAGAAACAGGGCATCCATACCGTTATGCTTACGGGTGATAGTGAAAAAACCGCTCGTGCGATAGCCGCTGAGAGCCATGTTGATGAATTTTTTGCTGAATGCCTGCCGGAATCAAAGGTAGAACATCTTAAACAGCTTAAAATAAACTATAAAACGGTTGCCATGGTTGGGGACGGAATCAATGATGCTCCGGCTCTGGCGATAGCCAATGTCGGGATTGCGATGGGTGGAGGAACAGATGTAGCACTGGAAACAGCCGATATCGTGCTGATGAAGAATGACCTGCCGCGAATTGCCGATGCCATCCACCTTTCACAACGAATGAATAAAATAATCAAACAGAATGTCATTTTCTCGGTTTCGGTTATCATGCTCTTGATAGCATCAAATTTCTTTCAGATGCTTGATTTGCCATATGGAGTCATCGGCCATGAAGGCAGCACCATCCTCGTGATACTGAATAGTCTGCGCTTGTTAAAGTCGTGAAAAAAAGGACCGCATCCGGTCCTTTTTTTGTCTAGTTGTTAGTGATATCCATTCGAGCCATTTGCCGACCCGGAAGTTTTTTGTTTTGGGTTACTCTTATTTCCTTTTTGCTTTGTACCGCCATCTTTTTTCGTATGTTTCGTCAAAAGAAAAACCTCCCTTTATGTTAGGGCGATGTGCCCATAATAATAGTGTGGACAGATAAGATATTTTCATAAAGGAAAGTATTAGCAGTTCGTACGATTTCTTTCACTATAAAAGGCATTGATTTCTCCGCCAATAATAATAATAAATGCGGATATATATAACCAAATCATTAACACAATGATGGCCCCGATACTTCCATAAGTAAGCGAATAGTTGCTAAAGTTTCCAACATAGAAGGATAATCCCAATGAGGAGATTATCCAGCCTAATGTCGCAAAAATGGCGCCAGGAAAACTACTGCGGCACCGCAATTTCACATTGGGTGCAATCCAGTACAATCCGGTAAACATTAGGAACAAAATAATGGCACTGACCAGCCAGCTTAACGCATTCCACAGCTTAATAAATTCGCTGGTGTAGCCAAATTTTGAAAACAAGAACAGACCAATTTCCTTGCCGAAAACCGGTAAAACAATGGCAAGGATAAAGACAAAAATCATCCCAAAAGTTAATAGTATTGCCACTCCTCTTGAAACAATAAATGAACGGCTTTCCTTCACATTGTAAGCCTTATTAAAAGCCCGTACGATAGCGTTTATTCCGTTAGAGGCGGACCAAATCGTACCGATAATCCCGAATGAGAGCAAACCGCCATTCCGGTGGTTCATAATCTCATTTACATTTTTTTCAATTAAATCCATCGCTTCCACTGGGGCAAAATCTTTAATCATCCCCAGCATGTCCGGATGTGGAATCGGTAAATACGGCAGCAGAGTGAATAAGACTATCAGGAGTGGAAACAAGGAAAGAAGAAAAAAATAGGCTAACTGCGCACTTAATCCTGGAATGTCATCTTCTTCAATCCGGTGCCAAAGCAATTTTAGTAAAGAGGAGCGTACATTCCCTGTCTTTTCCATGTTCAGCACTCCTTTTAGTTGATTTTTTCCTCTTTTCCCAGCACGTCCTCTAAAAGCTGTGATTCCTCACTCTTTGAAAAGGCATCTTTTGTTTCTTTTAGAATATCAGTCACTTGCGGTGTCAGCTCCCGTATTTCATCCACCTTATTTGATATGTAGGAAATATCTTCAGTTACCTGCTGAGCGGTTGTTTTGATTTTGGCCGCAGTTTCCTTCACCTTATCGGTTATTTTGCCAGGATTACATAGAACATCGGAAACCTTGCTGGATGTTTTTTGAACGTTTTCCTTCATTGCCAGCCTTGTTTGTTTATCTAAAAGGCTGATTGCTCCGCCGGCGATAGCACCGATTAGCATTCCCTTCCAGAATTGATTTTTCTTCGTCATCTTAAACTCTCCTTCCACAATCATAATTATCATTAATCTTTCTCTAATGAAAATAGCAGCAAAATAAGCTCATCTTTATTTTGCTTTATATCAATTCCCTTTTGCAAGCCCGTCCAAACTTTTATTTGCTATCACCGGAAAAAGTAATGCCTCTACTTCAAAGAATGTTTGTATTGACAGATGCTTTTTAACATGAAAAGATGGGAATATTAATTCGGAAAGGGTGGCCGAAATGAATTTATCACAAAAATCTGTTGAAAATGTCGAATATATGATTGAACAAATAAAGGAAAAATTAAAGGTCCTCAACCTTGGAGCCATTAAACCGTCTCACTTTGATGAAGAAATGTACGAGGAATTAAAGGAAATTTATGAGATGGTCCTAAGGAAAAACTCTTTTAGTCCTAATGAAATGCAGGCATTAGTGGAAGAATTGGGTAGTCTAAGAAAGAAATAAGTAAAAACCCGTTATTTTTACTGAATAACGGGTTTTTTGCTTATTTTTGATCGGTTAGGATAATCGGGCCGTCCTTCGTAATTGCGAGTGTATGCTCATATTGAGCTGAATTTTTACCATCAAGGGTCCGGGCTGTCCAGCCGTTATCATCCATTTTTGTTTGGTACCAGCCGACATTGACCATCGGTTCAATTGTAAAAACCATTCCCTCTTTAATTCTCGCACCTTTACCAGGCAATCCATAATGTGGAACATCCGGTTTCTCGTGAATCACGGCGCCAATCCCGTGTCCGATAAAGTCTCTTACAACTGATAGTCCTTCACTTTCAACATATTTTTGAATCGCATGGCCAATATCACCTATCCGATTTCCCACTACCGCCTGTTCAATTCCCTTGTAAAGAGCTTCCTTCGTCACTTTTAATAAATGGTCTGTTTCCTCGGAGACCTTGCCAACTGCATATGACCAAGCAGAATCAGCTAAGGCTCCATTGTATCTGACCACCATATCAATCGTTACAATGTCGCCCTCTTTTAACGGCTCCTTCCTCGGAAAGCCATGACAAATTTCATCATTAACGCTTGCACACGTTGCATACTCGTAGCCTTTATAGCCTTTCTGTTCCGGCGTTGCTCCTTTTTGTCTTAGAAATTCATCAACAAACTCTTCAATCTCCCACGTTGTAACACCTGGCTTAATTAATTTTGCAATTTCTTTATGACAGGCTGCCAGAATTTCTCCTGCTTTTTGCATGGCTTCAATTTCTCGTTGTGATTTAAGGACAATCATATTATTCCCTGCCTTTTTGAATTAATATTATGTATAATGAACCATATTGTTCTTCTTAGAACATTTTCCGCGTTAAAATAATACTTTAGACTATGGCAACACTTTTAATAGTAACTCTAACCCATGATTTTTTCAAAATTTCTATCCTGCTTGAATTGCTCCGAAACAAAAAATTCCAATGTTCAACATTTTGTAATATTCCGTCGTTCTTTATATGGTACTTTCTCATTCTTTTTGGTAGAATTAATATAACAACAATAACAATAATAATAATTAGGTGTGTGAGAATCAATGATTGGTGACCGCGTAAAAAAATTCCGCTCAGAAAAGAAAATGTCACTATCCGAACTTGCTGAACAGGCGGGCGTTGCTAAATCTTATTTAAGTTCACTTGAGAGAAACCTGCAAAAGAATCCTTCGATTCAATTTCTTGAAAAAATTGCAGCAGTCTTAAATCTTCCCGTTGAACATTTAATCCATGAACAAATTGATAAGGACCAATTAGACAGTGATTGGATGAACCTAGTCAAAGAGGCCATGAATTCTGGTGTTTCAAAAGAACAATTTCGTGATTACCTTGAATTTAATAAATGGCGGAACAAACAAAATAGTGACCATTAGAATACAAGAAAAAAGCATTCTACAAATTGCAGGATGCTCTTCTTTTTTATGTAATTGCTCAATTGTTATTCGTGATTACTTTAATCCTCCATGTTGATTAAAGAAGTCACGAACCTCTTCTATGGATAGTCCAAGTTCCTTCGCTTCTAATATAAGGGTCATCCATTCCTGATCGATAACATCAACCTCTTTTTCAGTAATAACCAATATCCTCACCCCTAAAATACCATTCGTATTTCAGGCATCCCGGCCATCATAGCAAGCATATCGCCTGCCTTAGATCCTTGGCTTTGCGTCCCTGCTTTTCAACAGGTTTGCCTTTTTCTGATCCTATTCTCCCCAGGGCATCACCGATTACCTATCCCATAAACAAATAACCAGGCCTTTTTTCATAATTACAATTGATATCCTCATTATATCTAGTTCTTTTCTAACAGGTTGTTATATTTTGTCATTTTCTTTGAATTTTCACACTTCTTTTTACTACAAATTGTGACAAATTTCTACAAAAATACCCATTCCTCTTATAATTTTTGTAAAAAAAAGGGAGGAGAATTCTTATCAAAATTCCCTCCGATTTTCTTATTATCGATGGCTTAGCCCCTTGCTAAAGTATTTCTGAAATGTTTCAAGTAATTTTTGCTGGTTCAAATCGGGGTGGACTGTTTCACTCGTTTGGACTGTAATCATTGAACAAGAAACACCAATTTTGCAGGAATCTTCTGTATTAAGGCCTTTTAAATAGCCAAATAGGATTCCGGAAATAAGTGCATCCCCTGCTCCTGTTACATCTACAATCGGAACACTTGGAGGTACGATTGCTCCCGCTTCCCCATTGTTTGTAAAATAAATTAAGCCTTTTTCATTCCTAGTAATAACTACTCTCTCTACACCACTTTTTAAAATTATTTCTGCTGCTCGATAGAAGTCCCCTTCGGAAATAATTTCTAATTTTGAAAGAGCTTCTGCTTCTTTATGATTGGCAATCAGCCAGGTTACACCATCCAAGGAGTCCGGCAATTTAGCAGTTTTAGCTGCTGACACTGTGGCAATACATATAGGTATTCCCTCTTCGTTACTGCAATTAATCACTTCATTGATTACTTCAGCGGGAAAATTCGTATCTAATAGAATCATTTTTGCATTTTGAATATGGGGCCAATTTTTATTAAAAAAGGAGTCTTCAACCTCATCATAAATAGCCATGTCTGCAAAGGCGACGGCCATTTCACCTTCTTCATCTAGCACTGCTGTATAAGTTCCCGTGGATTTCCCATCGATAATTTCGGTTAGATTTATATCTGCGAATTTATTTGTGTTTTGCAACAGCCATTCCCCATCCGCATCGGATCCAATAAAGGCTAATAAGGAAGCATTAAGGCCAAGGCGCCCAGCGTTTTCCGCCACATTACGTGCAACACCGCCTCTGGATTTCGTGCTAATCGCAGGATTCGAAGTCCCATACTCTAATTGTTTCAGTGCCTGTATTTTCCGGTCCACATTGGCACCGCCAATACAAAGAACTTTCTTTTCTTCCAAAATTATTGCATTCTGTTTCATCATTGTCGTAATCACTCCTCTATGACCATATTGAGTTATGTCAGAAACGCAATAATATTCTCTACTTATAACTATTAGATACTAATCCTTGAAATCCTCTTGTATATTAATGGAAAATAAGGGGATAAAAGCCGATAAAACCGCTAGGTATGCAGTAGTAGAACTTATTTTCATTATTTATGACAAAAAGATTTGTCTAAAATCTGACAATTAGAATATAATGTAAACAACACCTAAATATACTTAATATTCGGAATAATGGTGGTGAAGCAATGCTATGACACTTATTCATGTGTTAAACTTTTCAATCCCGATTGCCTTTATTGTATTTGCTGGTTTTCTGCTTGATCGGATGTGCAAACCTGATAAACCAATTAAAAAAGCTGGTGAAGAGTAATCTATTTTTAAATAGTCTCTTTCACACAGCTTTTTCTTTTTCGAGGAAAGAACAATAAGTAATTATTTCACTACTCTTAGGGAATGCTATTTGGGTAGATGAAAGGAGTGCTTTAGTATGTCACGTGGAGAACATTTTGAACACAAAAAGAAAAACCATCCTGGTAATTTCCCTAAGGACAGTCTAACGGAGAAACATGTAAAGGAAGCAATTGGGGATGAAGAATTCATTGTAACCCAGGAAGCTTTTAAAAATAGAGTAGAAGAAGAGGATGCGCGGGGAGATACCGCCCGCTTGCTGCCGGATCAAACAGAGTAAAGGCGTGGTTATTTTCACGCCTTTTTCTGTGTCAAAAGATTCTTAGTATTGACCTTCTATACTTAAACTTCTAATAAATTGCGAAAACTCAATTGTCTTTAACCACTCTGCCGCTTTTTCAATATCTTTCGAGAATACACGATCTTTTTTAATGGAAGGAACCTGCTCGCGTCCTTTTTCATAGAAGAGCTTCGTATGGCTTGCCATTTTTTCGACACCGCGAATTTCCACTGCCTGCATTGCACAAATCAATTCAATCGCCAGCACCCTTCTTGCGTTCTGGATAATTTGATAGGCATGCCTTGAGGCAATCGTTCCCATGCTGACATGATCCTCCTGATTGGCCGAGGAAGGAATTGAGTCAACGCTGGCTGGATGTGCCAGTGTTTTATTTTCTGATACAAGAGCAGCTGCTGCATATTGCATAATCATTGCCCCGGATTGCAAGCCTGGTTCAGGACTTAGGAATGGTGGCAGGTCATTTAACTGCGGATTAACCAAGCGTTCAATCCGTCTTTCTGAAATATTCGCCAGCTCTGCTACTGCAATTTTCATAAAGTCCATTGCGAAGGCAATCGGCTGACCATGGAAATTCCCCCCGGAAATGACTTTTTCACCATCATCAAAAATTAATGGATTGTCAGTAGCAGCATTTATTTCGATTTCTAGTTTTTCTTTTACATAATCAAGAACCTGCCAAGAAGCCCCATGAACTTGTGGGATACAGCGAAGCGAATATGCATCCTGAACCCTAAGTTCCCCTTGCTGTGTTGTTAACAAACTGTCGCTTAAATACTGACGGATTCTTGCCGCAGTATAAATCTGCTGTTTATAGCCCCTTGCAATATGCACTTCTTCTGCAAAAGCGTCAATAATCCCGTTTAACCCCTCCATCGTCATCGACGCGATGAGTTCACTTTCATGTGCCAATTGCTCGGCTTCAAGGTAGCCGACAACCCCCATTGCTGTCATCGCCTGGGTCCCATTAATGAGTGCCAGGCCTTCCTTTGCCTCCAATGTTACTGGTAAAATCCCCTCTTGCCTTAGTGCATCGAGTGACTCCATCCGCTGTCCTTTGTAAAACACTTCACCTTCGCCGATTAATACTAAAGCTAAGTGGGAGAGCGGGGCCAAATCCCCGCTTGCCCCGAGTGATCCTTGCTGTGGAATAACCGGGATGATGTCGTGATTTACTAAGTCCAATAGTTTTTCAATAACAAGCGGTCTTATCCCGGAAAAGCCTTTTAATAATGCGTTGGCACGAAGGAGAACCATTGCTTTTGCCACATTCTCAGGAAACGGGTCGCCAACTCCGCAAGCATGGGAACGAATTAAGTTAAGCTGCAGGTCCTGCACATGATCCTTTTCAATAAGAACATCACTAAATTTTCCAAAGCCCGTGGTAATTCCGTAAACTACTTTTGATTCTGAAACAATTCTTTCAACTGCTTCGCGGCTCTTTGCAACAGCTTCCATGCTTTTTTCTGATGCGTTGACCTTTTGGCTGTGATATAAAACAGCTTTTATTTGCTCTAATGTTAAACTTCCACCTGTAAGTGTTATCATTTCTATCCCGCTCCTCTACCACTTTATCACAATAAAGAAAGAGGCTGGATTCCATATCAGATTAGATTTGGAGTCCAGCCTCTTTTATAAAAATTACCGAATATTGATCTGTCTTTTGGAGATGCCTCATCCTCATCGGTTATCATTCCATTCGATTAACTTTCATTCTAATAATTATTGTATGAGAAGAAAACCTTACCTGTCAATTAAATTTTCTGAATTTTAACACGATAACACTTTAGCAGGATAGTATATAAAAGGACTTTAACAAGTCCTTTTCTTTGAGAAAACATCATTTTTTGCCTAACAAACCCTTTTTTATGAAGATTTACTTTAATTTTAGTTTCTTTAAAGCATCTGCCAAAGCAGTATTAATTGGATCTTCTTCCTTGTTTTGGTTTTTCAAATATTTTTGTACAGTTCGTTTATCCACTTTACCGCCAGATTCTTTTTGACGGCGTGCTTGGAAAGCGGACAGTTTTTCACGGTGTCCACATTTACAAGCAAAGACTTGACCTTCACCTTCACCACGTAACTCAAGTTGTTTATGACATTTTGGGCAGCGTGCGTTTGTGACGCGGGAAACATTTTTACGATGTCCACATTCCCGATCTTGGCACACGAGCATTTTGCCCTTTTTTCCATTCACTTCAAGCATTGGTTTACCACAGTCTGGACAATTTTTTGTAGAAATATTGTCGTGCTTGTATTTTTTATCGCTTGCTTTAATTTCAGCAACAATTTCTTTTGTGTAGTTTTTCATTTCGCTGATAAACACGTCTTTTTTCAATTTGCCATGTGCAATTTGATCAAGCTTTTGTTCCCACTCAGCTGTTAAAGTTGGAGATTTAAGCTCCTCCGGCACTAAATCCAGCAATTGACGACCTTTAGAAGTCATATGAATGTCTTTGCCACGCTTTTCGATTAAGAATGAATTGAATAGCTTATCAATGATATCCGCGCGTGTAGCAACAGTACCAAGCCCACCCGTCGATTTTAAGGTATCGGCTAATTGTTTATTTTTCGTATCCATATATTTCGTTGGATTTTCCATTGCCGACAGTAATGTCGCCTCATTAAAACGACCAGGCGGCTTCGTTTGACCCGATGTTTGAGCGATTAGTTTTACGTTTAGGGTGTCGCCTTTTTCAATCCGAGGTAAAATCTGTTCTTTCAGATCATCACCTTCATCGTCTTCGTCAAGTCGATTATTGTAAACTTCCTTCCAACCAAGCGATAAAATGGTTTTTCCTCTAGCAACGAAGTTTTCCTCACCAATTTTTGCACGAAGCGTTAATTGCTCATACTCAAATGCCGGGAATAATACTGCTAAGAAGCGTTTAACGACCAAGTCATAAATTTTCCGTTCTTTATCTGTAAAAGCTGAAAAGTTCACATATCCTTCTGTAGGAATAATCGCATGGTGATCAGATACCTTGCTATCATCTACAAAAGATTTAGAAGCCTTGATGGGTTTTTTTAAGATTTTGCTTGTTAGTAAGCGATATTCACCAATTCCACATGCCCTCAGACGCTCTGGTATGGTTGGAACAATATCTGATGAGATAAACCTCGAGTCTGTCCTTGGGTACGTTAAAACTTTATGCTGCTCATACAGCTTTTGCATAATGTTTAACGTTTCCTTTGCAGAGTAACCAAAGATTTTGTTCGCATCGCGCTGTAGTTCTGTTAAATCATATAGACCTGGAGAAAAAGACTTCTTAGGTTTCTTTTCAATTTCCGTCACAATGGCATTTTGTTTTCCAAGTTTTTTTACAATCGCATCGAGTTTCTCTTTATCAAAACTGCGGCTGTTGCCTTTTACATCCTGCCATGTCAGCTTTAATTGGTCAGCTGTTTGGGCTTCAATGCCGTAATAGGTTTGTGCTTTGAAGTTTCTAATTTCGTCCTCACGAGCCGCAATCATCGCAACAGTAGGTGTTTGAACACGGCCGCAGTTTAGCTGTGCGTTGAACCTAGTTGTTAATGCACGTGTTGCATTAAGACCGATATACCAGTCAGCTTCTGAACGTGCGACAGCTGATGCATATAAATTTTCATACGCTGCGCCTGGCTTCAAGTTTGCAAAGCCGTCTTTAATCGCTTTATCCGTAACAGATGAGATCCATAGACGTTTAATTGGTTTATTGACTTTTGCTTTATCAATAATCCAACGTGCAACTAATTCTCCCTCTCTCCCTGCGTCTGTAGCCACGATTATTTCATTGACATCATTTCTAATCAGTTGACTTTTAACAGCATTAAACTGTTTTCCAGTCTGCTTAATGACTGTCAATTTCAAACGCTCAGGCAGCATTGGCAGATCTTCTAAATTCCAAGTTTTATATTTCACATCATAACTTTCTGGGTCAGCAAGTGTAACTAGGTGTCCTAGTGCCCACGTAACGATATATTTATTTCCTTCAAGATACCCGTTTCCTTTTTTATTACAATTAAGCACATGCGCAATATCACGTGCCACAGAAGGTTTTTCAGCAATGACAATACTTTTTACCATAGTTAAACATCCTTTCGAATTTCCATAAGTTAAATATAGCATACGTGCCTGCTTTTTTCCTTGTACTTACTTCCGGCTGGATAGTATGATAAAAAGGCGTGAAAATAGAGAAACGGGGATTTTTTATATGAGGATAAGGGATTGGGATTCAAATTTAAAGGTTCGCTTGTTTGGGGAAGCGATGATGAATATTACCTTTTGGATGTTCTTTCCGTTCTTAACGATTTATTTTGCGGAAGAGTTCGGTAAAAATAAAGCAGGATTATTATTAGTTTTTTCACAGGTTTTTTCCGTGATTGCTAATTTAATGGGTGGATATTGTGCCGACCGTTTTGGGAGAAAACGGATGATGGTTCTTTCTGCCATCGGGCAAGGACTTTCTTTCTTAGCCTTTGCCCTCGCTAGTTCACCATGGCTTCAATCCCCTTGGATGGGCTTTGTTTCGTTTGCATTTGCCGGTGTGTTTGGATCCTTTTACTGGCCTGCGAGCCAAGCGATGGTAGCCGATGTCGTGGCCGAAAAGGACCGAAGCAATGTATTTGCCATTTTTTATACGTCCATTAATATTGCGGTGGTAGTCGGTCCGATATTGGGAGCTATTTTCTATGTTCAATATCGCTTTCAGCTGTTGCTTGTAGCAGGAGCAGTGTGTATGTTCCTGGGGCTAATCCTGGCAAAATGGACGCGGGAAACCGCACCAATTCAAAAAAAAGCAACTATTTCCAGCGACGGGAAATGGTACTACTTTTTACTTAACCAACTACGAGATTATCGCCTCATTATTAAGGATAAAACCTTTCTATTATTTATCCTTGCAGGGGTTTTAGCCGGACAGACATTTATGCAATTGGACTTATTAATTCCAGTTTATATTAAGGATTTTGTCAAAAATCAAAGTCTTTTTTCCATTGGGAATTGGTCGTTCGCTGTGAAGGGTGAGCAGGCATTTGGAATTGTCCTGGCTGAAAATGGCTTCCTTGTTGCCCTATTTACTGTTTTTGTAACGAAGTGGATGGGAAAATATTCTGAAAGAAACGTGTTTGTCCTCTCCTCGGTCGTTTATGCGATTTCGATTGTTCTTTTCAGTCAAACGCATTGGATTTGGGGATTAATTATCGCAATGGCGGTTTTCACGTTTGCCGAATTAATGGGGGCAGGGCTGCAGCAAAGCTTCGTTTCCAGGCTTGCTCCTGAGCATATGCGGGGACAATATTTTGCCGCGGCAAGCTTGCGCTACACACTTGGTCGCACAATTGCACCGCTTTCCATCCCGATGACGGTTTGGATTGGCTATGGCTGGACATTTTTCGTCCTCTCCATCCTTGCCTTGGTCAGTGCGGGCTTGTATTGGGTGATGTTTTATTCATTTGAAAAACAAAAAATCGGACCGCAAATGTAAAAAAGCACTTATGTGCTTTTTTATTTTTTTTCCGGTTCTAATATATTTCTAACATTCATAAATTCGCCTAAAAATTGTACTAAATTATTCACAGTTACCTCTTTTAATATTATAATTAACATGTATGCGGTTTCTATTATAAGGACGGTGAAAATAATGGAATTATCACAGTTTATGGCTCCAACTTCATTGTCAGGCATTATTACATTTTTAGTTCTATTTTCAGCAGGTGTTTATTTTAATATAAAAGTATATGGAAGCAAGCTCCGGTAGAGATGAAAATCTTTACTTTTTTTTGTGTTTTTAGACTAGAAGCTCTCGGTTTCTTTTTCCAATTAAAAACGCTACAATATAGGAAGATTCTGAAAAAGGAGATTATACATATGAGTGAATTTCAAAAAAACCTTGAGAAATATGCTGAGCTCGCCGTTAAGGTAGGCGTTAATGTTCAGCCCGGTCAAACGTTAGCCGTCAATGCCTCCATCGATGCTGCAGAATTTGTCCGTTTAATTGTAAAAAAAGCCTATGAAACAGGAGCGAAGAATGTCGTTGTCAACTGGAACGATGATACTGTTACAAGAACAAAATATGATTTAGCACCAGATGAGGCCTTTCAAGAGTACCCAGTTTGGCGTGCAAAAGAACTGGAAGAGCTCGCTGACAAAGGAGCAGCCTTTATGTCAGTCGTATCTTCGAGCCCTGATTTATTAAAAGGCGTCGATCCAGAACGTATTTCAAACTTCAATAAAGCCGCTGGCACGGCGTTAAAAAATTACCGCAAAGCAACGATGTCAGACAAAGTCAGCTGGACCGTCATTGCCGCAGCCTCACCGGCATGGGCCGCGAAAGTATTCCCGGATGAACCTGCTGAAACCCAAGTAAGCAAACTTTGGGATGCAATTATTAAAGCTACCCGTGTCGACGTAGAGAATCCGGTAGAGGCATGGAGAAAACACGACGAAACTCTTCATGCAAAGGTTCACTATTTAAATGAAAAACGATATCAGAAGCTTCATTATACAGCACCTGGCACCGACTTAACGATTGAGCTTCCGGAAAAACATCTTTGGGTTGGAGCCGGCAGCGTGAATGAAAAGGGATTTGAATTTATGGCCAACATGCCGACAGAAGAAGTCTTCACAGTCCCGTTGAAAACAGGTGTTAACGGTACTGTTGCAAGTACAAAGCCGTTAAGTTATGGCGGCAATATCATTGACCGCTTTTCGATTACCTTTGAAAATGGAAAAATTGTTGGCGTGAAGGCTGAAGAAGGTGAGGAGATTCTGAAGCGTCTTGTGGACACTGATGAAGGCTCACATTATCTTGGTGAAGTCGCGCTTGTTCCTTACGACTCACCTATTTCACAGTCCAATGTTCTATTCTTCAATACCTTGTTTGATGAAAATGCCTCTAACCATTTAGCAATCGGCAGCGCCTATGCCTTCTGTATTGAGGGAGGCAAGAAAATGTCCGCTGAAGAATTGGAGAAGAATGGCCTTAATGAAAGTCTCACTCACGTCGATTTTATGATTGGATCAGCAGAAATGGACATCGACGGAATTACTGCTGATGGAAAAACCGAACCAGTATTTAGAGCAGGTAATTGGGCGTTTTAGTTTGCAGCCTAATTAATAGCAGGAAACGGGCGTTTTAGTTTACAACCTAATAAAAGAGCAGGAATTCTGCTCTTTTTTTGTTTGTTGGAAAAACATAGCGCTTGAATTTTTGCCTAGGTTAAGGCTACAATATATTTTTAAGAAAATAAGAACAATTTTGGAGGATCCCTTCATGTGGAATGAATTTAAACAATTTGCCATGAAAGGCAATGTCATCGATTTAGCAGTCGGGGTCATTATCGGCGGCGCATTTGGCAAAATCGTTTCTTCCCTTGTTGCCGATGTAATTATGCCATTGGTTGGAATGTTAATCGGGGTAGTAGATTTAAGTGATCTTGCCTATGGCAAATTAAAATATGGCCAATTTATTCAAACGGTTGTTGATTTCTTGATTATCTCTTTCTCCATTTTCCTTTTTATAAAGTTTCTTAATCGTTTTAAAAAGAAAGAGGAACCAGCTCAGGTCGCTGAGAAAGTGGACCGAAGTGAAGAACTTTTAGCTGAGATTCGCGATTTATTAAAAGAAGATAGAGATATTTTAAGAAAAAATGAAACATCTTGACCATTTCATCGTATAACTTAAATAAGAATACTTTTTTAGAGGTGAATAAATTGTACACACAAACATCATCGACTCAATTTTTACCTTCTGTTTTACGGACGTTTGCTCTTTCCCTTGCAATTGCCTTCTTAGGCACAATGGCAGGTGTATTTGTTCCACCAGCTTTATTTATGCCGTTAGCTATCCTAGAATTTGTCATGCTACTGACTGCTTTTTTCTTTAGACGTAAAAAAGCAATGTCCTATTCTTTCCTTTACATTTTCACGTTTATCTCAGGGATTACCTTGTATCCTATTGTTTCTTATTACTTAGCTACTGCAGGTGCCAACATAGTTGTCATGGCCTTTGCAAGTACGACAGTTGTCTTTACGGGTATTGCCATTTACGCGACAAAATCAAAACATAACTTTTCGTTTTTAAGTGGATTCCTGCTTGCAGCCCTGCTTGCTATGGTGGCTATTGGGATTTTCAACATGTTCTCTCCACTAGGATCTACAGCCATGCTTGCATACTCATTTATCGGTGTATTAGTTTTTAGCGGCTATGTTCTTTTCGATTTTAGCCGGATGAAACACTATGGAGTTCGAGCTGAAGATGTGCCATTAATGGCTTTAAACTTATATTTAGATTTTATTAATCTATTCATCAGCCTCCTGCGTATATTTGGGATTCTTAATAGCAGAGATTAATTAAAACAAGGAGCTTGGAAATTTCCCAAGCTCCTTTATTTTTAGCTGTAATAAAATAAGGTTAATCCGCGCTGAATCATTTGTTGGACTGAAGGGTCCCAGGCGGTGTTCTCGAGCTTTTCGACTAGCTGGGTAATAGTAGGATGACTTGGATTATGCTTTTGATAAATTTCTAGCAATTCCAGCCGCAATAGCCATTCGCGTTGATATTTGTCCTCGAGGACGGTTAAAATTCTATCAACCTGGGATAAACTTTGTTCATTCCAATTCGATCCCTCACGTATGTTGCGTACTTCTTCATACAACTTCTCTAATTCATTCCAACTTCGCTGAACCGCTCTGTCTTCCATTTCTTCAGCAGGCTCGAACTGATAATATGCGTCTGGATCTGCCGCGCCTGCGAATACAGATGGAATACCGGCACCAACAGCCATATCAAACGTCCCCCAAGCTGGTTCAAAAAGGACTTGATTCTCATAAGTCACGGTACAATCCTTAAATGAGATTAAGATTGGCTTCGCTGCAGAGGACAAAATGCCAGTGACTGTGCCCTCAACTATGACACCGCTTTCAAAATGAAGCAATGCTGCCTTTCCTTCGCTAATTCCTAAATCTCGTAATTGATCCTCAGTGCAATCTTCAAGTGCAATACCAGCTTCTAAACGGCCAATCGGCGTTCCAAAGCCTTTACGATGGGTCTCGATGCCATGCCCCGTCAATTGCTTATTTTCGAAAGATAATGCGGTCGGTCCTTTTGTTCGCAAATAAACAGCTTCCCCGTCATCATCCTTCAAAATCGTCGCTAACGTACCGGTTACCTGCAAGCCAGAAGAAAAACAAATCGTAGCGACACTATCGGACTGCAGTGCTTTCTCCAGACTTTCTGTGCCGCCTTTGCGAAATGCCATCGTGGCGGCAAATTGATCAATAGCCGAAACTAGCTCATCAAAGTTTTTACAAACAAATAATTGCGGCTGTGGTTTGGTGACATCATATGGGGTCCTCACACACTCTTCTACGGTAAATGGAATTTTTCGGACATCGTCTGCTAAACAGCTTTGGCTCTCGCCTACCGATGAAAGCAAACCCGCCCCGTAAATTTTTGGATCAATAAGCTCGCCAATTAAGCCGTATTCCACCGTCCACCAAAACAGCCGGGACACTTGATCGGCTTCAGATAAACCTTTTACCTTTGCCCGTGCTTCAGCAACCTGACGTTCTGCCTCTTTCACTTGCTCTGCGGTCGAATGAGGATCCTCAGCGACAATCGTTAAATGACGAACCGCTTTAAATACTTCAAGCTTTTCCTTACTAGAAATGGCTTTGGAACCCATTTCACCAATTTTTTTCACAAATCCACGGTATGATTCATCTAATAAAATCGGTGCGTGTCCGGCAGCTTCATGAATCATATCCGGTGCCGGTGTATAGGCAATGTTTTCTATCTTTCGTATTTCTGTCGCAATCGGTAAGATGCCATTTGCCAAAAAGCCATAAAAAGCGGAGCCGGGAATTAACCCATCGATTGTCACAGCCCCCCAGCCGACTTTTTCCAGACTCGTATTCATGTCATCTACCTTTGGGATTGATTCCGTTTTGATGCCCGAATCCTTTAAGCCATTTACATAATAGGGATGAGCGATTCCCTTTAAAAAATAATGATTTTGCTTCATTACAAACCGCCAGACCGCATGATCAATCGGAGAATAGCTATCATAATATTGTTTAGAAATAAATTGCTTTAGTTGCACAGGAATCTTTTTTGTATCCTTGTCAATCATCGTGAACCTTCCCCTTTGCAAAGAATATTTTGGAAACCATTAAGCAAGTGACAGCATTTTCGGCCGCAGCCGTTCCTTTGCCCTTTTCATTCTTGTTTTTACAGTCGACATTGGCAGATTGCTTTTCCTGGCTATTTCTACTAAAGATAAATCTTGATAGTAATAAAGATAGATAGGATAGCGATAAATTTCGGGCAATAGGTTTATCTTTTCAGCGATTTGTTCTGCTGAAAATTTATGTAAGACTTCCTCTTCCGGTATAAATGCAGTTTCGAATGTGACGGAATAGGAATAAACTTCTTCCCTCCAAAAATGTTTTGACTTATTTTCTTTCCGCCAATAATCACGGCACTTATTGATCGCGATGGTAAAAAGCCAGCTTTTGTATTTACTTTTCTCCTTTATCGAGGGGTAGGACAAATAGGCAGAGAGTAAGACCTCCTGATAAAGATCCTCGGCAAGTTCTTTATGTTTTACTAATGAAAAAATATATTTAAAAATGGCTTTTCCATGTTCATTTACTAATTCTTCAAAAGATTGCGTAAATCCTTCAAGCATTTTTATCCTACCTTTCCTTCTGTAAAATGTTGTTCATTCTATTAGACGGAAAGGACCTTGCTTACCCCTACACATGAATAGGTAAAATTTTTACCGATTCGCTGCCTTTTGAACCAATCCTTTCATAAATATCGAAACACCAATCTTCTTACAAATCGTTAAATAATGCATCAGCGCTAATAAAACTGACCCTGTATTCATCCCAATAATAACCCCATTCATTCTCCAGTCCGATGATGAACCAAGCCAGAGAATAAGTGCAAAGGAAATGACAGTCGACCAAACGATATGAATAAACGCCTCTTTTATCATGTCCAGGCCAATCATGAAGGCCTGCAACGGCATAATAAAGAAATGAAATAAGAAAAACGGCCATAGCAATTGCAGAAAAACAGCAGATGTTGCCGATTTAAAAAACAAGGAAGTTAATTCTGGAGCAAAAAAATAGAAAAGGGTCACGGCTGCAACTCCGTATACTACAGTGAGTTTCATCACCTGCTGAAGCATTTTTTGCAAGGTTGGATAATCCTTTTGAGAATGAGTCTTCGACACGGCCGGTATGAGAACAATCAGTAATGAGTGGGCAATAAATGCCGGGAAGAACCCAATGGACATGGCCACCCCCATCAGCATGCCAAATTGTTCTGTAGCCAATATATCGGTCATACCCGAGCGTACCAATGCCGCCTTAATGATAAAGGGCTGAATCGCTCCCGTGAAGGCTGAAAACAAACGCAAGCCTGTTGTGGGAATCGAAACCGCCATTAAATTTTTCCGAACCACTTTCCTGTTTAAATTGGAAAAAGGCTGCCGTTTTAGCTGTTGAAATTGTGCAATAAACAGGTAGATTAAATAAAGAAACACAATAATTTCACTGCCAATCAGTGTGCCAATGGCGACCAGCAATGCTGCTTCCGGATCGAAAGCAAAGAAGCGAAACAGAACAAACAGACCTCCGAGTTGAATGATTTTCCTGAGAAAGTTGGAGACTGCGATTTTTCCCATCTGCTGCATTCCCATGAAATAGCCTCTAGCAACAGAGGTGAACGAAATGACGGGGATGAGAATCATCACAAGCCATCTGACATAGGGGTGATAGGTATTAAATACCGGAATAAACGGCAGAATCGTCGCCGCTGCTAAAAAGAGAATACTGGTAAAGATGATGGTAATCGTAAGCGCATGATAAAGAATATTTCGATGGAACCGTTCCTCTCGTTCGGCAACGAATTTGGAAATCGAAACCTGCAGCTCAAAGCTCGATAGCAGGACAATCAAAAATATGGTAGGCAGAATCGACATATACAACCCTAACCCGTGTGATCCTAACTCCCGGGCAAGAATCATATTCACCAGGACTTCAATGCCCTCTCCTAAGAAAGCAGACGCCGCTAAAAAAAATATCCCTCTGTAATAAATAGCCACTTTCAAATTCCCTCTTTCCTATCTCACTTTTATAAACTTATGAGACAAGTACTCTGAATAGTAGGGAATTTTTTTATCAACGCAAAAAAGGGCGGGCTTCCTTTGGGCTAAGTATGGACTAGAGCACTTTATGTGAGCATTGGTAACACGGAGGGTGTTAACATTCGGAAGCTATCGCCAATTAGTTTTTTTGTGACTGTTGCGGCTCTTTTTTCCCTTTTACGGGCACAATTAATTTTTTTTGTGACCGCTGCGCTTCTTTTTTTCCTTCATCGGGCACAATAAAATTTTTTTGTGATCGCTGCGACACGTTTTCTCCCTCCCATGGGCACTCTGGTCCCGTCACAGTGCCCGCGCTCATCTTTTTTTAGCTTCCAGGGGCACTCTGAACACTCCACAGTGCCCGTCCTCTTCTTTTTTTAGCTTCCTCGGGCATTCTAACCCAATCACAGTGCCCGACCTCTTCTTTTTCTAGCTTCCTCGGGAACTCTAACCCAATCACAGTGCCCGTCCTCTTCTTTTTCTAGCTTCCTCGGGAACTCTAACCCAATCACAGTGCCCGTCCTCTTCTTTTTTTAGCTTCCTCGGGCACTCTGAAACTACGACGGTGCCCGTCCCATCGAAAAATAGCAAATATTATAATAATCCTACAGAAAATTCAGGCGAAAAAAAAAGGCTATTTCGAGATAGCCTTGGTTTTCGGGTTTATTTTATTAATGAATGTTTAAACGCATAGATGACAGCCTGGGTGCGGTCTTGGACGCTTAATTTGCTTAAAATATTGCTAACATGGGTTTTGACGGTCTTCAGGGCGATAAATAATTCATCGGCTATATCCTGATTGGCTTTGCCTTCCGCCATTAAGAGTAATATTTCTAGTTCGCGGCTGGTGAGGTCTTCGTGTGGCAGGTGTGTATTCTTCTGGCGCATTTTTACCATCATTTTTCCGGTGACCTCCGGTTCAAGAACCGATTGCCCATGATAGGTTGCCCGGACGGCATTGGCGATTTCCCCAGCCTTCGAGGTCTTCAGCATATAGCTGGTTGCTCCGGCTTCAAGTGCAGGGTATACCTTTTCATCATCCAGGAAGCTTGTGACGATGATCACCTTAGCTTCAGGCCATTGTTCAATAATTTGTCTAGTGGCTTCAATCCCGTCCATTTCTTTCATCACTAAATCCATTAAGATGATATCCGGGCGGAGTTCGAGCGCCAGTTCTACCCCCTTTTTCCCATCGGCCGCTTCCCCCACAACCTCAATATCCGGCTGTGCCGATAAATAAGAGGAAACTCCAATTCTCACCATTTCATGGTCATCAACAAAAACAACTCTAATCATTCACACCACCTCCATTAATCATCACCGGAACCTTCACTTCCAGCCTTGTTCCTTTATTTTTCACACTTATCACCTTTAACGTGCCCCCGACTTCAACTGCTCGCTCATGCATGTTTTGCATTCCGTAGGATCCTGCTTTCATTTCGTTTACTTCAAAACCAATTCCGTCATCAACAATCCTTAAGATAACAAGGTCATCCCGTTTAATCATCAGAACCTCAAGCTTGTTTGCTTTCGAATGCCTAAGGGTGTTTGATACAGATTCTTGAAGAATACGGAAAAGATGATCCTCTACACCTTTGTCTAACGGAAAAGCTTCAACCTTCCAGTTAATATCCATAGTTACCTTTTGAGATAATTCGATTAACAGCTCTTCAATTCCTTCTTGGAGCGTTTTATTCTTTAAGGCGACAGGACGCAAGTGTAAAAGCAGTGCACGCATCTCGAGCTGCGATTGGTGAATCATTTCTTCCACAAGTTTCAATTGCTTCGCTTCGCGAGTCTCTTCTGTCTGCACCTTTGTTTCATTAATGGCCGACATCATCATCGAAGCCGCAAATAGTTGCTGACTAACCGAATCATGTAATTCACGGGCTAGACGGTTCCGTTCTTGTTCAATGATCTCCTGAATTCTTGCTTCCTGGTCTTCTACTTTTTCGGTTGCTAATCGCTGCGAAAGTTTAGCCTGTTCTGTCATTTGTTTGCCGATTTTCTCAATCCTCTCTGCAATGGATTGCATTTCCGTGATGGGAGACTTCCCTTTCTCCTCCATCTGTCTGCCTTCCTCTAATTGGTGCAGGGAGTGTTCAATCGCAAGAAACTGTTTTCGCCAAAAAAGGCCTGAAGCTCCGCCTAGAAGAATCCCAACGGCAATACTAAAGGCAGGAACAAAAATAACAATTGGAATATCCATAAAGTGGCGATCCCATAATTCGGACCATCCTATCCGGAAAACAAAAAAGCAAACAGCCCCGACAATGATGGCGATAAGGAAGGAGAAGCCGACACTCCAGACAATTTGGCGCTGGGTTGTACTCATATCCGGCTCACCTCTAAATTCCCAACAACGAGCGTGGTAACTATTTTTACCTTGTGCTCCGACTTTTCATAGCCCGGTGTTTTAAGCTGAAAAACTTGATTGAAAATTTTCGAGTGATGATTCCCGAATACCGTTGCCGACCCTGCCACACAGGAATGGTGGATACTAACATCAATTTCATAGGGTACAAGGATTTGAATATTTCCAATGATATTGCGAATAAATATGACCGTTTCTCCTTTTGGAAGCATTGTGTAACTAAGATCGATAGTGGTATCGCCAATGCCTGCCTGAATGTTTACATCATTCCACTCATAAACACCAAAAGGAGTTTTTTGCTGCCCAAAAAAGATATTTTCAAACAGCGGCTTCGATTGAATCATTGTTTCTTCTTGCTGAGCCGGTTCATCTTTTATGATATCTGGTGTAATTTTCTTAGGATTCTTTTTAGAATTTAAAAATTGAATAAAAAAGTGCAGTAAAATGGCTAACAATAAAAACTTGAACGTCATCATATTGACGATACTTAGGACAAAGAAGATAATACCACCGATAAAAAGGATTTTCCCCAGCTTTTTCCCGGCCTTTTTACGCCCTAGATAGATCATCCCGCCAGAAATGAAAAGAGAGAATATAAGACCTCTGTTGAAAAATAAAATCTCCAATAGCAGGATCACAATGCCGATTAAGACGAGCCATCCAATATAATCATTTTTTGTATTTTTAAACATTGGCTCACCCTCCCTTTTTTCTTATTTGCGGATTTGACGGTTTTATTTGCGAAGTTGGCAGTTTTATTTGCGAAACCGTTTGTTTTATTTGCGAATGGATTATATATTTTTTTAATGGCCAAAAAGGCGTACAGCCTACGCCTTTTTAGAATACCATATTTGATCTTAAACGGACTTGCTTTCTTCTAATTTTGCTTCTTTTTCTAGTTGAGCAATTCTTGCATCGATTGTATTCCGGTAAAAGGAACTGTTCACTTGATGCTCTAAGCGGTCTAAATAGTTTTCAATGTCTTTGAACTTCGAGTAAGATTTATCCGAGTACGTATTGGAATCAAGCACCTGGTTGATCCGAACATTGGCGCGTGTGACATTTTCGCGGCCCATTAATTCCATTCGGCGAAGATTCATATCCTTTAGCTTGTGCTTCATTTCTTCATATTTTCTCTCTAAATCACCAAGCTGGCCTTTGACCTGTTCAAGTGAAGCACTGAGACGCTGGGCGCGGTCTGCATATTGCTGATGTTCAGCAGCAGCAAATTGATACAGCTCTGTTTCCCCTGCTTTCGAAGCAATTTCCGCTTGGTATTTTCTTTTTTCTGCTAACTCGGCTGCCTGGTGATATTCTCTCGTAAACTCATCCTTCAACGTGTATTGACGTTCTAACAGCTTTCTAACCTTTTCTGTTTCCTGCTCACACTGGCGAAGATATTGATTAAGCAAGACAATTGGATTTTGCTTTTCTTTTTGATCAAGAGCCTCGTGTAAATCCGCAGTAATGGTGTTTTTAATTCTCGTAAATAAGTTTGTCATGGTTATTCTCTCCTTTAAGCTTATTAATGTTTGATTTCATTCCATTGTTTTTCAAAATTGGCAAATGGGTCAGAGTCTTCTTTGATTTTCGTGTGCTTGTTCTGGTTCCATTTTTTATAAACGAGGTAAAGCACGTATGCAGCTGCGACACCAATGATGGCTGGTGCATTGTGGATAGAGGCCATCAGGACGATGAAGCCGATGATTCCGAGACCAATCTTTGCCCCAGTTGATTCAGTTTTTAAAAATTGCTTGAAGATGAAGTATAGAAGCACCACACTTACGGCTAACCCCACCATTGGACCAATTGTTGAAAGCAAGATGAGAGCGGCAATCCCGCCCGCTACTAGTAAACCAAATTTTTTCATTTTGTCATTCACTCCTTTCTTTTCTTGATTTCATCTTACCTTTTTCCAATGCTTTTCATAATTGCGCTAGAGCTTGATTTTTATATCGGTCCAGAGACGTAGAAAGGGTCAGCCTCCTAATGGAAACAGACCCTTTGTAACATCATTTTGATATAAACATCTGTACCCAATAGTATCTTTGGGAGCCGCCTTTTGCATAGCCGACACCAATGTAGGTAGACTGAGAACTTAAAATATTGGCGCGATGACCCGAACTATTCATCCAAGCCTGAACAACCGATGCTGCTGTCGTTTGACCGGCGGCAATATTTTCTGCTGCTGAACGATAGGTAATCCCAAAGTTCCTCATCATATCAAAGGGACTGCCATAAGTTGGACTGGTAT
The DNA here is from genome assembly GCF_044754175.1 of Neobacillus sp. NPDC093127. Lineage (NCBI taxonomy): Bacteria > Bacillati > Bacillota > Bacilli > Caryophanales > Bacillaceae > Neobacillus > Neobacillus sp. NPDC093127. The sequence continues at coordinate 55,404 of NZ_JBIVOP010000012.1, read as the reverse complement.
GACTAAAATAGTTTTTGTCGCGCATGTCCATTGCCTTATAGCGTGCCACCCTTGAAAGCTCCCAATCTGCCTTCAATGGTTTGAGACCATTCTTTGCCCGCTCCTGGTTGGTTAACTGAATGACTTGACTTTCAATTGATTTAACACCGCCTAAATCAGGGATGTTTACCTTTTGACCCGGATAGATCAAATTAGGATTTTTAAATTGCGGGTTTGCTTGAATAATCTCGGTAATTCCGACCTGATACCTTACAGCAATTTTCCAAAGGGAGTCCCCAGGCTGAACGGTGTATATTTGCTGGGCAAACGAGACGCTTGGAATGCAGAAAAGAGATAGTAAAAACAGAAAACTAAGCCATAAAGATTTTTTCATTTTTTCGCCTCCTCCGAATATATATTTTTGATTTCAGGCTCAAAATATACAAGGAACTGAAAAATATATTTAGCTGGCCATAAGCAGAGCTTTCGGAGGAGCAGAATGTGAGCAATATTTCATGGATGACCTATATTATGTTAATTTTAGCAAGCTACCGTTTAACCCATTTGATTGTTTTTGATAAAATAACCGAATTTATCCGCAAGCCGTTTGTGAAAAAAGTAAAGGTAGTAACGGATACTGGCACGGAAACAAAGGAAGTCCCGACATCGATGTTTGGTTATCTCTTGAAATGTTATTGGTGTGCCGGTATTTGGAGTGCCGTTTTACTTGGGGGAGCCTATTTACTTTTCCCGAGGGTTACTTTTGTATTTATTTTAATCTTTTCAATCGCTGGTGGTCAGTCAATCATTGAAACCTTTGTCGGCGTCAATATTAAAAAGGTGGATTATTATTCGGAACTTAAGAAAAAAGATTGACAAAACCCGATAATAAAGCAAGATACGTCCCCTCTCTGCATATATCTTTAGAAGAGCTTAAGCAGGAAGAAGGGGGAACTTGAATGACTGCTTTATGGTTGACAACAACCATCGGTTTTGTCCTTTGCCTTGGTTTAGTGGGCGGAATGATTTTTCATTTTTTAGGCAGAGCTCTTAATTCTGAAGATGCTGTTCGAATTGACAAAATAGACAGCGATGAAGAAGATTGATTTTTTCTAGCAAATATAGGATGAACCCAGAAGAATTTGGGTTCATCCTTTTTTTACTTTTCCACATTATTTTCTCACTTTAGGAAAAATTAAACATGAGTTCATTATGAAGCTGGAGGAGTATGTATGAGTTCTTCTGAAAAAATCCCACAATTCCCAAAAACATATTGGCGTGAAATCGAATTGCCTGCTTTTCGGAAATTAACTGAAGATTTAACAGTGGATGTAGCCATTGTTGGCGCCGGAATAACTGGTATTACTGCCGCCTATTTACTTTCAAAAGAAGGAAAAAAGGTTGCATTACTTGATGCGGGCAGCGTTTTAAATGGTACTACCGGACATACAACGGCAAAAGTAACGGCGCAGCACGGCTTAGTTTATGATGAATTTATCAATCATTTTGGTGAAGAAAAGGCTCGTCTGTATTTCGAATCCCATATGAATGCCATCCAATTCGTCGAAAGTAATGTAAAGAAAAAAGGAATTGATTGTGATTTCAGCAATGAAGACGCCTATATGTATGCAACGACCGAGGAATATGCTGAAAAGCTTAAAACGGAATGGGAAGCCTATAAAACGCTTGGAATCAATGGTGACTTAAAGGATACCATCCCGTTTGATATCCCTGTTAAAGCTGCCTTACTAATGCGGAATCAAGGCCAGTTTCATCCACTTAAATTTTTGAAGTTTCTTTTGGATGAGGCTGTTAAAAGCGGCTGCGCTGTATTTGAAAATACGGTTGCTACCGACATTGAGGACGATAAGACCCAGCCAAAGGTGGTCACCAAGTCCGGTCAAAAAGTCACCTGTAATCAGGTGATTATCGCCTCACACTTTCCATTTTACGATTTACCTGGCCTTTATTTTGCAAGGATGCATGTGGATAGATCTTACGCAATCGGAATAAAAACGGATAAAGACTATCCTGGTGGCATGTATATCAGCGCTGATAGCCCAACTCGTTCGATTCGCTATACACCGATTGACGGCGAAAAGTTAATTATCATTGGCGGAGAAAATCACAAAACGGGACAAGGCATTGATACAATGAAGCATTATGAAGCACTCGAAGACTTTGCGGAAGATGTTTTTGGCATAAAGGAATACGAATACCGCTGGTCGGCGCAGGATTTAGTTACCCTTGATAAGCTTCCATATATCGGTCCAATCACGGCAGAGCGTGATCATATATTGGTTTCAACGGGCTATAAAAAGTGGGGCATGACCACAGGCATCCTTGCCGGACACTTATTGACCGATTATGTCACTGGCCGGGATAACCCGTACAAGGAGCTATATTCACCGTCCCGATTCCAGGCTGATCCGGATTTAAAAAGCGTGGTAACAACCAATGCCGATGTCGCTAAGCACCTCATTAAAGGCAAGCTTGAGTATACTGACAAGGCTGCGGAGGATTTGCAGGTTGGTGAAGGCTCGGTTGTCATGTTTAACGGAAAAAGAGCGGGTGCCTACAAGGATGAAAATGGTAAGCTGTATGTTGTCGACACCACTTGTCAGCATCTTGGCTGTGAATGTGAATGGAATCGGGCTGAAAAAACATGGGATTGCCCATGCCATGGTTCTCGGTATGCCTACTCCGGTGACGTCATCGAAGGGCCAACAAAAAAACCGCTGCCATTGCTTTCCGAAGAGTAGGGTTGCCAGTGGTAGATATGGATTTAACACAAAAACAACGCCTCCCAACTAAGCAGGAGGCGTTTCATTGTTATTTACTGTTTGGACGGTTTCGTTTTAGATCTTCCCCAGTTGTAAATTCGACCAGCTCAGAGCTTGTTTTCATTGGCTTTTTCGTGTTGTTGTTACGCTGGGCATTGGCATTGCCTAGTTTTGTTCTTCCCATAGCTACCCATCTCCTTTCCTAAGAAATTCATTGATAGTATGCATGAATTCAGGCCAGCCTATTCGAGGACGGGGGCCTTACGAAAGGCTGTCATTTGCTCAAACGCATAGGCCGTTTGAATTAACAGCGGTTCACTAAAAGCAATTCCAGCGAAGGTAATTCCAACTGGCTCCCCTTCCGCGGTGAACCCTGCAGGAACGGCTACTGTCGGATAGCCTGCTTTAGCACTGATATGCGAGCCTTCATCACTAGGAAAAACAATCAAATCCAGATTATATTTTTCTAAAACAAAATCAATTCCTTGCTCGGTTGCATGATAGAGGTCAAATTCCAATGCATTAATATAGGCTGCTTCAGTTAATGTTCCGCTCGTCTTCTCTGATCTAAGGAGCACAGCCTGTCCGTACTTTAGCATTTTTTCTTCATCCTTTTTATTAAACTCAATCAGATCCGCTAAAGTTCTTACAGGTATGGACGGATGCAATTGATTCAAATAGGCATTTAAGTCTGGTTTAAATTCATACGTTAGAACTTCATTTTTCCAGGATGCTTTAGCAGAAGGGATATCAATATTTTCGATAACTTCGGCACCTGAGGTTTTCAATATTTCCAATGCCGCAGCCGCCACTTTTTGTTTTTCCTTACTTAATAGCTCAATAAATCCTTCTGCGGCGATTCCGATTCGTTTTCCTTTAAGACCATCTCTTAATAGAAATTCAGTAAAGTCGAATCCATCGAATGGATTTGTATTGGTGATAGGGTCGTGCCTGTCTTTTCCACACAGAGCATTCAAAAGGATTGCGGCATCTTCAACGGTTCTAGCCATCGGCCCTGCGGTATCCTGAGTATGGGCGATAGGAATGATTCCTCTCCTGCTAATGAGGCCCACTGTTGGTTTGATTCCGACTAACGAATTCTGGCAGGATGGATTTAATATCGATCCTGATGTTTCCGTTCCAACTGCGGCAGCCGCAAAATTAGCGGCAATTGCAGCGCCGGAGCCTGAGCTTGAACCGCCGACATCAAACATCCCAGGTCCATACGGGTTTAACACCTGACCGCCGCGTGAACTATAGCCGCTTTCCATTCCAATGGCAATGAAATTGGCCCACTCGGTCATATTTGTTTTTCCCAGAATAACAGCCCCAGCCTTGCGTAATTGCTCGGCAACAAAAGAATCCTGGAGTGCAATTGAATCCTTTAAGGCAAGGGAGCCGGCACTTGTATGCATTTTGTCACGGGTATCAATATTATCTTTTATTAAAATTGGAATCCCGTGGAGCCGGCTCCGCGGTCCTGATTCTTTCCGTTCAGCATCAAGTGCTTCAGCAATCTGCAAGGCGTCAGGATTCACTTCTAGGACGGAATGAATACCGCTGTCGTAGACGGAAATTCTATGTAAATACATCAGGACCAGTTCTTTCGCGGTAAGTTCACCACGCTCCATTTTTTCTTGAAGCCCGCTGATCGTTGCTTCCTCAAGCCACTCATCATGCCATTTTTTTAATTTTGGATTTTCCATTGTTTTCCCTCCGTTTCTTACTTAACTATTCAAGGAAAACGGGAGAAATCCTTTTTATTCATGAAAAAAAGGCCATGGAAATATCTCCACAGCTCTCAGGGTTATCGTCGCAGATTTTTACTTCTTTGTTGCTCATCCGCTATTTTCCCTTGATAAAATACTCTTTTATGAAGCGGGACTTTTAGCTCGCGGCAATAGGTCTTCAGTTCTCTTTCTTCCCTTTCGGTCACAAGCGAGATGACGATTCCATCTGCACCCATCCGACCTGTTCTGCCAGCCCTGTGGACATATTGCGAAATATCCTTCGGGAGGTCGATCTGAACCACATGGGTGACCCCTTGAATATCAAGACCTCTGGCCGCGACATCTGTAGCAATAAGCATGTTCATTTTTCCATCACGGAAAGCCTTTAACGCAGCCTGGCGCTCTAACTTTTTCATGTCGCTATGGAGGATTCCTGTCGAAAGCTCTTTAAAACGAAACTTTTCTTTAAAAACTTCGATTTCACCAATATCATTAATAAAGGCAAGCGATTTACTATTATCTAGGCGGGTAATTTTTTCTAAAAGCTTGATCTTATCTCTAGGTTCGCACAGAAAATAGATATGTTCTACATCTCCGGAAGAGGCTGCCTCATCCCTTTCAATGCGGATAATCTCTGGTGACTTTGTGATGGCGATTGCCTGCTGTTCAATCCCGGGTTTCATCGTTGCCGAGAATAACACGACTTGGCGGTCACTCATCGTGGATTTAACAATGCTTTGGACCGTGTTAAGGTGTTCAGAAATCAGGAGCTGGTCTCCCTCATCCAAAACCATCATTTTTACTTCGTGCATTTTTACCTTTTTCTGTTTAATTAACTCAAGCAGCCTGCCCGGTGTAGCAAAAATGACCTGGGGACGTTTTTTTAATTTTTCCAACTGCCGTTTGACGTTGGCGCCGCCAATAATGGAAGTGCCTCTGATGCCGCTTCCCTCTGACCATTTTTGGAATTCTTGATACACCTGCATGATTAGCTCTTGCGAAGAGGCGAGGACCACTGCTTGTAAGGATGGTTGATTGGTATCGATCGAATTTAACAATGGCAGTAAATAAGCGAGCGTTTTACCAGTCCCTGTCGGTGACTCGGCAATCATGTCTTTGCCGTCAAGAATCATCGGGACTGCAGCTTCTTGAATCGAAGTAGGCTGCTCGAATCCTGACTTTTGCCATGCTTCCTGTAAAAAAGGCTTTAAATTATCTAACATAATGTACTCCTTTATGTATAGTCATTTTACTTATTATTTGTATATTCATATCTTATTGATACTAACTTAATAACCGTGGAGTGTCTAGTTATCAACGAAAGATTGATGGATCATGATGAGGTATTTAAATAGAGGATCATCCAAACCATATGATACACTAGGACGGAGAAATAAAGGACACAGGTAGAAATCAAAAGCGTCCTAATCCACCCTTTGAATGGTCGAAGGGAAAACAAGCCTAGCAGCGTTAGCGGTAAGATGATTTTTATCAGATAGAAATAGGACCAGCTTTTAGCAATGAAAAACTTCATTACTGGGTTCCCTTCCTCTACAAAACCTGAAACGATCCCAAGATGGGTCATGACCGCATCCACCACACCGGCAATAAGCAGGAATAAACAAAGTCTCATCGTTCAACCTCCATTAGAATTATCAGTATCCATTATTTCTATCCTTTCGTATATTTATTCGTTCATTATTAAGAACACAAAGAGTGTATAAAGGCTGACTTTTAGAATAGTTCATTGTTTTATTATATATATATTTTACTTTAAAATGCACATATTTGTTCTTAATTGAGGCATATTTTTGTAAAAAAAACTACCCATTATGGGCAGCTCTTGTTAATCAAAGGTTCGTAACGCTAATTTGTAAAGGTTGCGATTTATTTCCTCTGATTGAATGATATTTTCATTAAAATTAATTTGAATTTTTCCGCTTCCAGATAGGATTTTTACTTTTTCAACCCCGTTATACTTTTGCACCCTTCGTTTTATTTTCCCGACACAACCGGAGCAGGCAACTTCGTTTAAGGCTAATTCCATCACACTCATATAACAAAACTCCCCTCTCTTAGTTATAAATTAAAGGTCATTTAGTTTTACTGCCATAAGTCGAAAATGCATTGGTTCTAGTTCGTTAACAACGACATTCATTCCGAGTGCTTGTAAATTGGCGATAAGCGGCTCTCCTCGATGCGGCAAATGGATTTCAAAAATGGTGCCAACAGGTGCTGCTTTTATAAAATTTAATATTTCCCGGCGCGGATGTTCACCCTTTGCCACACGCTCTCGGATATCCATGACGGCTTTTTTATCAACAATCTCAAACATAATTACAGGACCCCTTTGGTTAGAATTTACGCTCATTTTAACACCTTTTTCTCCAAAAAGAATTGATTTATATCATGTCAGCTGTTTAGATATAATCCCCGTAAAAGCTGCGCCAACCGTTGGTTTTCCTGGCTTTATATTAAAAGACCGGTAATATTTTTGAAAAGTAAATTTCGAAAGATTTGTGAACATTAATGTCAAAATGATTTTAGCTTGAGGAATTGGTGATAAAATGAACAACAATAAGATAACAATATAACGGGGTTGAAAATATGTTTAAGAAGATTTCTCTTATCGCTTCGCTGTTGTTTTTTCTACTAGGGACCAATGTTTTTGCAACTGAACAGTCAGATAAGGGGATAAACATTGCATCCTCGCTAACAAAAAAGGCCGTCGCGGAAGAGCCCTCATTTAAGGATTATGTTGTACCAGGCACAGTTGGATTATTGCTAATCATCGGCTTCGGAAGCTATTGGCTAATTTACAGAAGAAAACGAGCCTAACCTGCAATATAAAATAGTATTTACCCCACTTTTTTTCGCCCGCCACCTATCCCGGCGGGCTATTTTGCCTCTAAATTTACAAAGGTGTCAGGCACCATTTTACTTTATTTGTAAAATGGTGCCTGACACCTATTTTTTTCACTATCTCTACCACTGACGGAGGATGGCGCGGACGGGGCTGCCGTCTCCTTCGACGAGTGGGAGGGGCAAGGCGATTAGTTCGTATTCTCCAGGGGTAATCTCATCTAGGATTAGTGATTCTAAAATGTGTATTCCGTTTTCATTTAAACTGTGGTGGGCAGGAAGCTCTTTGCTGTCAATCGGGTCTACGGAAGGTACATCTAATCCGATTAATCGGATGCCCTTCTTAGCTAAATATGGAGCTAGATCTGGTTCAATATGAGGAATTTTCTCTGGAAAGACGGTACCGTTTTTCCACGCAAGCGTTCGAAACAAAACTCTTGTGACCCCATCCAAGTCAATATCTTTTAACTCCTTTATGCCGATGCTTTCTATATCCGGCGGCAAATCCATGACTCTTGCTGCACCGATGTAAAGATTAAGGTCCAGCTCATAGATTCTTTTTCCGTCGTTATCAAAGTGAAATGGGGCATCAACATGTGTGCCCGTGTGGGTACTTAATTCCAGTCTGCCAACATTAACCGAGCCGCTTTCCTCCATTGGCCATGAAACCTCATATTGAAAAGCGGTATCTCCCGGCCAAACGGGCATCCCATTGACCAGTTTTCTTGAGATATCGAAGATCCTCATTTTGTATCACTCCCTACCTAATCCTATTGCATTTCTACACCCATTATTTCATATTTCCCTAAACCTTTTCCATAATTTATTTTGAAACTAGACGTAATGACAAGCCACAAAATGACCGCCGCCCGCGTCACGGTAATCGGGCGCTTTTTCGGCACAAAGGTCTGTAGCCATCGGGCATCTGGTCCGGAACTTACAGCCTGAAGGCGGATTGATTGGACTTGGAATATCCCCGGTTAATATAATTCGTTCTCTTTTAGCCGTTGGATCTGGAATCGGAATTGCTGAAAGAAGCGCTTTTGTATATGGGTGCAAGGGATGATCAAATAACTCTTCCTTTGGAGCTAATTCCACGATATTCCCCAAATACATAATCGCAATTTTCGTGCATAGGTGCTCGACAACACTTAGATCATGTGAAATAAACAAATAAGATAATCCGTTTTCCCGCTGCAGGTCACTAAATAGATTAATAATTTGTGCTTGTATCGATACATCAAGAGCGGCTACAGGTTCATCCATTACGATAAACTCCGGATTAAGAGCCATTGCACGGGCAATGACGATCCGCTGGCGCTGGCCTCCTGAAAATTCATGCGGATAGCGGTCAATATGAAAGGGGGACAGACCGCACTTATCCATTACCTCTAGCACCCGCTCGCGGACTTCCTTTTTAGAAACAAGACCGTGTTCTACCATCGCTTCGCCGATTGCATCACCAACCCTTAGTCGTGGATTTAACGAACTGAATGGATCTTGAAAAACAAGCTGCGTTTGGACACGAAGCTGACGAAGTTCCTTTTTGGACAATGAAAAGACGTCTTTCCCCTTAAACTTCACATCACCGTCTGTCTTCTCATGGAGGCGTAAGATTGTTTTACCAATCGTCGATTTGCCGCTCCCTGATTCACCGACAAGCCCAAATACTTCGCCTTTTTCAATTGTAAAACTAACCCCGTCAACCGCTTTAACAGAGTCGCCAAATTTCTTAAACATTCCTTTAGAGGCAGAATAATATTTTTTTAGATTTTGAACTTCTAAAAGTGCTTCGCTCATCGATTTTCACCATCCTCGTATAACCAGCATGCTGCTTTTTGTCCTTTAGCCATTTCCGTTAAAACAGGCTGCTTCATCCGGCAAATATCCATTGCATGCTCACAGCGGTCTGCGAAATAACAAGCCTCGCTCAAATCTACTAAATTAGGAACCTGTCCGGCAATCGTATAGAGCCGTTCTTTCCTCTCACCAATAACAGGTTTGGCCTTTAACAATCCTTTTGTATACGGATGCTTCGGGTTCTTAAACAGCTCAAGTACAGGTCCTTCTTCGACCACCTTCCCCGCATACATGACGACCACATAATCAGCCATTTCAGCTACGACACCGAGATCATGAGTGATCAGCAGCATCGATGTGTTGAATTCCTTTTTGATCTCACGTAACAAATCTAAAATTTGTGCCTGAATAGTCACGTCCAGCGCCGTCGTTGGTTCATCGGCAATAATGAGCTTCGGATTACAGCTTAGTGCAATCGCAATCATAATCCGTTGCAGCATTCCGCCGCTTAATTCATGGGGATAGAGATTGACAATTTTTTCAGCATTAGGAATTCCCAGCATCGTAATCAGTTCCATTGCCTTTTTATAGGCATCCTTTTTGCTTAGTAATAAATGCTCCTGAATTGGCTCAATCATTTGTTCCCCAATGGTAAACACCGGATTTAAAGAAGTCATTGGCTCTTGAAAGATCATGCCAATCTCATTACCCCTTAATCGGCGGATATCCTTTTTAGATAAACCCAGCAGATTTTTTCCGGCAAAGTTAATTTCGCCGCCTTCCACCTTGCCATTTTCCGGAATTAACTGCATTAAAGATAAAGCAGTAATACTTTTTCCACAGCCAGACTCGCCGACAATACAAACGGTTTCCCCTTCACGGATTGCAAAGCTGACGTCATTTACTGCCTTAACGACGCCGCTTTCTGTGTAAAAGTTTGTCTGCAGGTGATTTACTTGGAGCAGCATCTCATTCATTCGATATCCCTACCTTCTCATTTTCGGATCAAGCGCGTCCCTCAGTCCGTCTCCTAGTAAATTAATCGAAACAACCGTTAGAAAAATAGCTGTGCCCGGCGGAATCCACAGCCATGGCCGTTTCCTAAAATCCATGAAGTTATTGGCCGCATCCATCATATTCCCCCATGATGGTGTCGGAGGAACTACGCCAAGCCCGAGAAAGCTAAGGGCGGACTCGCTCAAAATGGAGCCCGCAACGTTCAAGGTTGCCACAACCAAGAGAAGCGGAACCGTGTTTGGAATAAGATGATGTAAAATTTTCCGGCGATCACTTAAACCAAGCACTTCTGTTGCCTGCATAAAAGGCTGTTCTTTCAATGATAAAATCTGTCCTCGCACTAGACGCGCAAGTCCCGGCCAGCCAACAAAGCTAAGCATAATCATAATAATATAAAGACGGTATTCAGCCGGAACTTTCCATTCTGATAAAATGGCTGCTAATATCAAGAGCAGCGGCAAGCCGGGAATGGACATAAGAATATCAGCTACCCGCATTATGACCATATCAACAACACCGCGGTAAAAACCTGAAATCGCCCCTAATAAGGAACCAATCATAACTGACAATACCATTGCGGCAATCCCGATGGTTAACGAGATTTGCCCCGCCATCATCAGTCGAGTTAGTACATCCCGCCCGTAATTATCTGTGCCAAGCCAATGCGCTGCACTTGGAGGCTGATTCATATTCGCTACATTCGTCCTGTCGAGAATGTACGGGGAAAAGTACGGCCCGATGAAGCTAAGCAAAAACATAAATAGTAAAAAGAACAAGCTGATCATCGCTAATTTATTCTTTTTTAAGCGACGAAAGGTTTGTTTCCAGATTGAAGGTGATTTCACAACTGTCTTCACCTGTTTATTTACAATCGGATTTGGAGTGTCCATTCTGCTTCCCTCCTTATTTCAATCTAATTCTTGGATCTACAGCAGCGTAGGTAACATCCGCTAAAAAGTTTCCGATGATCGTTAGACACGACAAGAACATCGTAAAGGCCATCAAGACAGGATAGTCCCGGAAACTAACTGATTCCAGCTGAATTCGGCCGACACCTGGCCAATTAAAGATTTGCTCCATGATAATCGCCCCGGAAAACAGACCTGGCAATTCAAAGGCAAGCAGCGTGATTGCTGGTAGAATCGCATTCTTCAACGCATGTTTAAAAATAACCACACGTTCCTTCAAGCCCTTCGCGCGTGCTGTTCGAATATAGTCCTGGCGAATAACCTCGAGCATCCCTGTTCGAAAATAACGCGTTAATGAGCCAATGCTAAGCAGGGTTAAAATGGTCACAGGCAGAATCATATGCTTGCCTACTTCAAGAAGATGGGCCAGCCCCGTACTTTCACTTCCTGTATCAATCATCCCGCCGATTGGCAGGATTTGCAGGTCAACACCGAACCATTTGATAAAAAGTAAACTAATAAAGAAGGACGGGAATGACATTGCTGCAAACACAAAAAATGTCACGAAACCATCAAACCAAGAGTACTGCTTGATGGCAGAGATAACACCGGATACTAGAGCAATGGACCACGTTAAAAATAGAGCGAAAATCGCAACAAAAAAGGAATTCCACACATACTTATTTAATAGCGATAACACCTTTTCCTGATGCTTTAATGAGTAGCCAAAATCACCGTGTAAGGCATTTCCTAGCCAAGTAAAATATCGTTCTAGCACTGGTTTATCTAATCCATAAAGTGCTTTTAATTCTTGCGCTCTTTGCGGGGTTAAAGATATGTTTGAATCAATGTAATCCCCTGGCAGCATCGCAAACAAGAAGAAAATGATAAATGAGGTCCCGAATAAAATGACAATCATTTGTAAAAATCGTTGTAATACATACTGTTTCATATACTCTCCACCTCCACATAACAAAGTGCCTAGCTTCATCCGCTAGGCACTTTATTGGTTACTTTTTAATCGAAATGTTTGGCAAGCTAGCGCTGATGCCTGTAAAGTTGTCAGGATGTAAGCCTTCGATTTGGCCGCTGATTGCTTTTGCACTTTGACGATAGTGAATTAGAATGACAGGTGGATCATCATTTAATTCTTTGTAGAGATCATGGTAAATAACTTTACGTTTTTCAATATCTAACGTATTTAATCCCTTTTTAATTAACTCATCTACCTTTGGATTCGAATAGCCTGCCGCGTTATTTGCGTTTCCTGTTGCAAACTCTTCAACCGGATCACTTGGATCTAAAATTTGTGAAGTGGACACGGCTGCGAAGTCATAATCCTTTGTGCCTAATTTGGCAACAATCGCATTAAAGTCCATAATTTCCGGTTCAAATTTAATACCGATATCCTGATAGTTTTCTTTTGCAATCGGGATGATTGGATCATCTGCTGTCCTCGTTAAGTAACGAATCACGAATTTTTTGCCATCCTTCTCACGAATACCGTCGGAACCAACCTTCCAGCCGGCTTGATCAAGTAATTCCTTCGCTTTTTTGGCATTAAATTCATACTTGTTAATACCTTCATCATTATAGGCCCATGAAACTTTAGAAACTGGGACATTCGCAACAGTTCCATAGCCTTTAAATTTCACATCAACAATTTTTTGGCGGTCCAAACCATAAACTAGCGCTTGCCTTACCACTTTATCCTTGAACTGTGGACGTGAATTGTTGACATAAATAAAACCATAGTCATTAACCGGTCCTACTTGAAGGTTTGCAAATCCTAAACTTTTCAATTGCTCTACTGTATCATCATCTGCAGAGAAACCAGCATAATCAAGTTCACCAGTTTCAAACAATTGAAGAGAAGTTGAAGTATCGATTACTTTAAAGATTAAATTCTTCGTTTTTGGCGTGCCAGCATAGTAATGTTCATTGGCAACATAACGAATTTCTTGGCCTGGCACATACTTAACAAATTTGTAAGGTCCGGCACCAAGCGGCTTCGGATAAAGTTCTTTTAAATAATCCAGTTTGCCAAATTGATAGTCTTTTCCGTAATAAGCTTTCGATAATACCTGTCCGCCTAAAATCAGAAGAGATTTTGCATTCACTTCTTCAGTTGTAATAGTAATTGTCTCTTTATCTACTACTTTAATTCCTTCAATCGATTTCGCTTTGCCTTCTTTATATTCCTTACCGCCTTTAATAGCAGTAAGCGAAATATCTTGTTCCCCTGCATATGCCGGGTCATGTAATAGCGTTAGGGTAAAAGCGACATCATCGGCTGTTAATGGTGAACCATCACTAAATTTTAAGCCTTTTCTCAAATGGAATGTATATGTAAGTTTGTCATCAGAGACATCCCATTTCTCTGCTAAAATCCCGACAGGTTTCCCAGTTGGATCTAAGTTTACCAATGGGGCAAACATTGGGTCTGTGGCGTTTCCATCCCAGCCATTTTCATAGAAATACGGCAAAAATACCCCACCTGGTGCTGATATGCCCGCGATGAATGTATCTTTTCTTGCTTTTGTTTTATTTGGAAGTGCATCCAAGTTTGTTGCTTTGTATTCTTTTACTTCAGTGCTCGTTGCGCTGGAGCTTTCCGTGTTCCCTTTCTTTGCTGATGTTGACGATTCTTTTTGGCTTGAACTATCCAATGCACAAGCAGATAGAATCATAGAAAGGATGATGACACTAAATAAACCTTTCAAACTCTTTTTCACTTTATTCCCCCCTGTTTACTTGGTTTTGAATTAAAATATAAAACCAACCCCTTGACCAGCAGCACTATCACAAAAGCCGACAAATCCGATTGGTTTTGTTAACACAAATTAAAGATTACTTTTTAAAAGCAAAATTGTCAATTATTATTTTACTATTTTATTTTAAATTGCTATTAATAGTTCAATATCTCCAGGTATTTAAAAATAGGCCGTATTAAAAGTGAATGTTGATTTCCGTTCCAGGCGCTTCGCTTTCCGCGGGGCGGGCGGTGAGCCTCCTCGGCGCTAAAGCGCCTGCGGGGTCTCACCTGTCCCGCTAATCCCGCAGGAGTCTCGCGCCTTCCACTTCAATCAACATTGTGTTCAAAATCAACAATGTGCTTTAACACAGCCAAAAAATAAAAATAGCACACTCGTATGAATGTACTATTTTTCTAAATTTTAGAATGGTTCTTTTATATTATATTTTCGAAGAATTGTTTCGATTTTCATTCCCTTGCCAATATCGCCTTTGGCTTTTACCTTCCCTGTCAATAACGCCATTGTGCCGCTTTGCTTACCTAACAGGAATTTTTTGAAGTTATCATACGATAATGCCATTGTTACGCTCGGAGTTGCTTCTACTCCTTCTTTAATCGTCAGCTTTCCATCATGAAAAAAATGCTGATAGGTAGCTTCTGCCTCACCGTGAATGTCATACTGAACAATTGCTTCAAAGCCTTGAATCGGACCCGGGTTTTTATTAAAAATTTCTTCAATTCTTACCATCAGCTCTGCTAAAGAATAGTCATCAACTTTTTTCGCCATGCCTACATTCCCCCTTCAAAATATTCCCTCTAGCCTAATGATACTAAGGGCAATCTGTTACTACAATGAACACTTTTTGAACATTCATAAAAAATAGCAGCCCAACAAGGCTGCTATTTTGATTATGAAATTCTAATGACCGATATAGCGTGCATCTGGAATCAATTCTTTCCATTCTTTATAAGAAATGATTGTATCCCAGTGGCCGGTTATTTTTGCAATCCCAATAACAACGAAGAATAGAACGAAGAAGGTAACGGGAACGAACCATTTATTTACCTTTTTATTGGCCACCGTCATATTAAGTGTATCCTTCACTGGGCAGGCTTCCACACAGGACATACAGGCGGAACAATTAAGTGAATTTACTTTTTCAATCTTATGAACTTGTAATCTTTGCGGGCAAACCTTTGTGCACATTTCGCAGTTTGTACAAGTATCTTCATTCCGTTGTATTTTTGTCATTCTAAAGATGGAGCCAAGGCCAATCAGTGCACCGTACGGGCAGAGGAACCGGCACCAAAAGTTTCTGAAGAATAACGAGAGAATAAAGACGACAATGACAAATTTCAACGTAAATCCGCCAATATTAAGGAATAACAATAACATTTTTACATCGGAAACCTTATTATACGGATCCACAAGAAAACTTTTGGCGCTGAAGGTATCCATTTGAATAACCATTGCCACAAAGAATAGCAGCAGAACATATTTTATTGGCGTTAAAAACCAAACCAGCCATTGCGGCATATCAAAGTTCCTTCTAAAAATTTTCCTGCCGAGCCACGCGATTAGTTCATTCGCCGTCCCAACTGGGCAAATCCAGCTGCAGAATGATTTCCGAAAAATGATACCGGCGCCGACAAAGAATGCCAGCAAGGTGAGACCAGCCGGGTGGATTACATCGAAGTCACCACTTGTCAGCCAAACCTTCAGGGCAACCAAAGCGCTGATTGGCAAAAAACCTTCTACCGCAGACGGCCTTTCAACAAAAGGTGTTTTTCCAAGTGTTTCAAAATGCTGATAAAATTGATAAAACTGCAGGCCTACATATAGTAAAAACAATAGAAACAAGGCCTGAACTGTATATCTGGTGATTTGAACCGGCTTGCGCTTCAATTGTTTCCTGTACCACGCTTTTGACTTCATCACGATTCCTCCATTCTTCCTTACTTTAAATATAAGGAAGCTAAAAAACAGGGGATGTGATAAAAGTCATTGCTAAGATTCAATTCAAAAAAATGTCATATTGGCGACTTAAATCTGTCAAATTTTTTTTATTATTTTATTATCATTATTTATCTGATGCAAAAATAATGTCATTCTGCTTTCTGGCCTCTTCTGTGATGCGCAGGACAATTTTGCTCCAATTTGTAAAGCGTTGATACTCCTGATCATTTTTCGTTTCAATGATCTTGGCAAAATTGATACATTCATAGACCATGTCTTGTTCTTCTTGTTCGACACTCAGGATTTGACTTTCTTTCGTATGGCTATCTATGAATTTTATTTCTGAAATAGGGGCTGCATCCTCAAGGACAAAGGTTCCGGCCTCGCCGTGAATTTCACATAGAAGTTCGGAATGAGCTATCTTTGAACAAAGAATGGTACAGACGAATTCTTCATATTCCAACACAAGTGTGCCGCTGCCATCGACACCACTTGTTAACATCACAGGATGATAGGTAACCTTCTTCGGCTCACCAAACAAGCCAACAGCCAAATACAGCGGATAGACGCCTAAATCAACGAGTGCTCCTCCTGAGTATTTAGCAGAGAAGATATTCGGCTCCTCCCCTTGTAAAAATAAATCATAACGGGAGGAATATTGGATATACGGCAGCATCGTGCTTCTCAATTTGCCTGCTAAATGGAGCTTTTCCTTTAATATATTGAAATTAGGTGTATGAATATTGCGAATCGCTTCAAATAAATAGACGCCATTCTCCTCCGCTGTCTGGTATGCTATTGCTAATTCAGCAGTATTTGAAAAAATCGTTTTTTCACAGATGACATGTTTCTTATTTTTCAAAAAGGTTAGTGCTTGTTCGAAATGAACAGAGTTGGGCGAAGCAATATAGACCGCCTCGAACTCCGGGCTTTTCGCCATTTTCTCTAAATCCGTCCAAAAATAAGGAGCGTTATATGTATTCGCATTCCTTTTCGCCTTCTCCTCAGTGCGGGAATAAACTCCGGTTAACTGCAGCTGTTTGCTTGCGATTGCTGCCTCAATAAAGCTTTCTGTAATCCAACTCGTTCCAACGGTCGCAAAATTAAGCATGGAACTTCCCCCTCCTACGTTTTACTTATCCCAATTTTAACTTTATTAAGCGGAATACGCTAACTATAGGGGACCTATTTTGACCACAATTAAAGTAATTTCCAATTAATATCCAGGGAATGTCGTAAGTGACGGAATAAATGTCGTAAGTGTCCTAAATTATGTCGTAAGTTCCGGGAGACAGGTAGTAAGTACACAAATTTATGTCATAAGTCCCCAATATATCTACTTCCTCCCTTCTCCATTGTCCCCAACATCAAATTTTTCAAAAAAAATTCTCACTTAATGCTGTTTTTCCGTTGATTTGTTGGGAACAATGGAAAAATATCAATATTTATGGTATTTATAAGTAGTAGACAAGTGGAAAAGCGGAGGGCACCAGCTTATGACTCGAGCCGATGGCGCCCGGAGCTAGACAAATGAAAGAGGTTGAAAAAGGTGGACAATCAAACATCAAACTTTATTAAAGATATTATGATAAAAGATTTAGAATCAGGCAAGCATCAAAAAATCGTGACACGCTTTCCGCCAGAGCCAAATGGTTATTTACATATTGGCCACGCTAAATCGATTATCATCAACTTTGGCTTGGCAGATGAATTTAAGGGGCAAACCAATTTACGCTTTGACGATACCAATCCATTAAAGGAAGATATCGAATATGTTAATTCGATTAAGGAAGACGTCAAATGGCTTGGATTCGAATGGGATAACTTATTATTTGCTTCCGATTATTTTGAAGAAATGTACAAAAGAGCTGTACTGTTAATTAATAAAGGACTTGCCTATGTTGATGACCTCTCTGCTGAAGAAATCCGAGAATACCGCGGCACGCTGACAGAGCCTGGCAGGAACAGCCCTTACCGCGAGCGTTCCATTGAGGAAAACCTTGAGTTATTTGCACGGATGCGCGCCGGTGAATTCGACAATGGTCAAAAGGTGCTCCGGGCAAAAATTGACATGTCATCACCAAATATTAATTTGCGTGACCCTGTTATTTACCGGATTTCGCATGCGACACATCATAACACAGGCGATAAGTGGTGCATTTATCCAATGTATGCCTTTGCCCATCCACTTGAAGATGCAATTGAAGGTGTCACTCATTCCATCTGTACAATTGAATTCGAGGATCAGCGTCCTCTTTATAATTGGGTTGTGGAACAATGTGAAATGGAGAACACGCCGCAGCAAATTGAGTTTGGCCGCTTGAATGTGACGAATACCGTTATGAGTAAACGGAAGCTTAAGCAGCTCGTCGAGGAAGGGTTCGTGGATGGCTGGGATGACCCGCGGATGCCGACGATTTCTGGGATGAGAAGAAAAGGGTTTACCCCTGAATCGATTCGTACCTTTGTTAGCGAAACGGCTATTTCAAAGAACAACAGTATGGTTGATTCACAAATGCTTGAACACTTTGTCCGTGAAGATTTGAAATTGAAAGCGCCGCGGACCATGGGTGTGATTAATCCCTTAAAAGTGGTCATTACGAATTATCCGGAAGGCCAAATCGAATTATTGGATGCGGAAATAAATCCGGAAAACCCTGAAATGGGTTCACGGAAAATTCCGTTCTCGCGCGAAATCTATATCGAACAAGACGATTTCATGGAGGAACCGCCGAAGAAATATTTCCGTCTATTTCCTGGAAATGAAGTCCGCCTAAAGAACGCCTATTTCATTAAATGCGAAGAGATTGTTAAGGATGCGAGCGGTAAAGTTGTCGAGTTACGCTGCACGTACGATCCTGAAACAAAGAGTGGTACTGGCTTCACTGGAAGGAAGGTAAAAGGAACGATTCATTGGGTAGAAGCAGCCCATGCCGTTCCCGCCGAATTCCGCCTTTACGAACCGCTTATTTTGGACGCAGAAGAGGAAGCAAGTGACGAGGGGAAAACATTCCTTGATAACGTTAATCCTCATTCACTTGAAGTCTTACAGGGCTTTGTCGAGCCAAACATGAAAGAAAGCCGACCGCAGGAAAAATTCCAATTCTTTAGACACGGTTATTTCAACGTCGATCCGAAAGATACTACAGTGGATAAGCTGGTCTTTAACAGAATCGTTTCCTTGAAGAGTTCATTTAAGATATAAAAGGAAGAGGGTGTCAGGCACCGTTAATTAGTGCCTGACACCCTCTCTTTTTTTTAATCGTCTTCAGCTGTGGAAATCGGTACTTCTAAAATGATTTTTGTTCCCATTCCCGGAGATGAGTAGATTGAAAATCCTCCATCGACGGAACGGGCGCGTTCATCCATGCTGAACAGTCCGACTCCTGGAGTTTGTTTTCTGATGTCAAAGCCGTTTCCCTTATCTTCAATCATTACCCGCACGACATCATCCATTTCTCTGATGGTAACCATGGCCTCTGTAACTGCCGCATATTTGCGAATATTCGTTAACGCCTCCTGAATAATCCGGTAAATGGTCAGTTCGATACTGATATCAAGGCGCTGGTTTAAGACGCAATCAAAGAATACATCGATATTGTAATGCTCTGAATAACGTGCTAAAAAGGAACGAATGGCTGGAACTAAACCAAGGTCATCCAAGACCGATGGCCGCAGCTCCCATGAGATTTCGCGAATCTCCTCGATTAATTGGGTCGCTTCTTTCTGCATCTGCTGAAGTAACGGATGATCCATCTCTGAAAGCAAACGATTGATGGTTATTAAATGGCTATAAAGATTTTGACCAATTCCATCATGGAGGTTGCGTGACAAGCGCTTTCGTTCCTCTTCCTGCACACCGATGATGGAAGACATCATTTTTTTTAATTCCTGTTCGACACGCTTTCTCTCGGTAATTTCATAGCGAATAGCAAGATACTGATAAGGCTTCCCCTTTTCGTTTAAAAACGGAACAATGGTTGTATCCATCCAATACAACGATCCGTCCTTTGCCCTGTTGCGAATTTCACCTTTCCAAACCTTGCCTGACCCAATTGTCCGCCACATTTCTTTAAAAAAATCTCTAGAATGATATCCTGAATTGACAATTCGATGATCGTGGCCCAACAGTTCTTCCTGTGAGTATTTGGAGATTCGACAAAATTGATCATTTACATATGTAATCATTCCTCGGGAATCTGTGATGGCGACAATCGAAGATTCATCAAGCGCAAACTTAATATCCACCAATTCCTGCATTGACTTTTTTAATTCAAGTTCAAGGTCTGCCAGCTCGTTCAAAGGCCTACGGATTTCCTTGTCCATTTCTATCCCCCCTGCCCCCGAATTGTTATAAATGCTCATTTAATAACTGCTCCAATGCTTCGGCTGCATCTTTAACCTGTTGCTGAATATAATCAGGAAAAGTAAAGCTTTCTCTTTTGCCAATAAGCAATACTCCTTTTGGAACAGCATTAAAAAATAAAGGGACCGCATAGGAGGAGACAAGTTTTTCAGCAAGCATAATCGGATAGTCAGTCACTTTTCCAAAAATATCATTTGGAAAGTCGGCCAACATCATCGCACTTCCACTTGAAATAATTTTTCCAGCGATTCCTTTTCCGAAACGGACAGTTATTCTCTCATATTTATCATTTAAATTTCCGGCGGCATAGTGCCACCTAACATCAGGGCCAACAGTATTTTGAATGGCAAGCCCCACAAAATCACAACCTGCCTCCACCATTAAACTGTCGCACACTTCAAGAACTGGCCGCAATTTCCTTATCTCTGTCATCTCAGATGATTTCCCTTAAATGTCATAACCTAATAACCCCTTTTTAACGGCATATTCCACGAGCTCAGGCCGGGTTTTCATTTGTAATTTTTCCATCAAGTTCCCTTTATGGGTCTCGACTGTTTTCACACTGATGACAAGCTGCTCCGCAATTTCTTTGTTGGCGTAACCTTTTGCGATAAGGGTTAAGACTTCCTTTTCCCGTTCAGATAATAGATTGTACGTATCATTGCCATCCTGCTTCACACCGGACAAATATTCCTCCATTAACCGCTTCTGTGCAGAGGGATGAAGATAGGCATCCCCAGCTGCAACTGATTCAATCGCAGACATTAATTCATCGTGCGGGGCGCTCTTTAAAATACAGCCGGATGCCCCTCCTTGAATCGACCGGAAGAGGTATTCCTCATCATCGTGCATGGTTAGAATCAGGATATTAATCTCAGGCATCAGCTTTTTCAATTCTGTTGTCGCCGACAAGCCGTCTTTACCATGGGGCATACTTAAATCCATAACCACGACATTCGGCTTTAATTTTAACGCTTTCTTGATACCTTCATTCCCTTCTGAGGCTTCCCCGATTACTTCTATTTCAGGGTTTGTATTTAATAGCATTTTCAAACCGCTTCTCACAACAGCATGATCATCAACCAAGAGGATTTTTATCATTCTTAACTCTCCTTTAATCCTTTAACGGCAGGGATAGTTCAATAGATGTTCCTTCTCCTATTTTAGAGGATATCGTGCACTGTCCGCCAGTTAGAAGCATTCTCTCTTTCATTGCGGCAATTCCCGATGATTGATTGCTGTCTCCATGTTCTACTTGTTGAAATCCTTTCCCAAAATCATTAATCGTAACTTTCAGCTCATCGTCAGTCCAAATAAAATTTATTTTCACATTGGACGTGTCAGCATATTTCACTATATTCGTTAGTGCTTCTTGACAAACCCGAAACACTGCAATCCTGCTTTGTTCCGGGAGCCACTTTTGCGTGCCCGCAGTTTCTAAATTAACAAGAATTCCAAATGTCGAAGTATACAGCTTAATATAGCTTTTCATGGCGGGTAGTAAACCAAGAGTTGTTAAGACAGGAGGATACAATTCCACAGAGAGCAGCCTAATTTCTTGAATCGTTTTCTCGATTAACTGCGACATTTCGCGAAGATTATTTTTCATATGAGGCTCTTTTGTCCCTGAGTCAATAAATTGTAAGCCTGTTAAAATACTATAAAGATTTTGACCGACACCCTCGTGAAGTTCGATGGAAATCCGCTTGATTTCTTCTTCCTGTGACTGGATAATGTAAGAGCTAATCTGCTGCTTTGATTTTAACTCCATTAACAATTCTCCTTTTAAAAAAGCCAGGCTCTTAATTAAAAGACCTGAACTTTTTTTACTGTATAGGTTAAGCCGCTTTCTGGGTCGAAAGCTGACCAATGTTCATCTGATTCACTTACGCGACTGTAAAGCGGAACGGCAAGAAAATAAAAATCATCAAAATAGAAACGAATATGGGTGTTGTCGGGACAAAGCTGGACTTTTTTCACTGTTTTCTTTACTGCTGGCGCCTGGTCGCCACCATCTTCATCATGAATGATAATTTCCACCGGCACACCAACAAAACGCTTTACATCTTCTAATTTAATGGGTTCCACAGCTGTTACATCCTTTCAATACAGGATAGATGAACATCTTATATCCTTGGAGATACTCCCAAAACTTCTCGCCTGCATGCTCTTCAAGAAATTGAATCGTTTCTTCTTCAGAACCCCAATCGCTCATTCCCTTAACTTCTGCAACAACCATTTCAGCACCATCTAGTAATTTCTCTTCAAGAAACCAGTTCAAGCGTTTTTTGGCAAAAGTACTTTTTAACAATTCATCGATTTCCGCTGTGAAACCGCCTGATTCAGGGCGGACAAAACATAAATCAATATATGTCTCACTAGTCATGGACATTCACACCTTTTTTATAGATAAGGAATGCGACTGGAAATAAAATCACGTTAATGACAGCTGCAATAATGGTATTGGTATAGTTTTCATAAAAATATTGATGAACCATATATTGCGTGAAAATTATATTTAACATTAACACGGCAAGAAGTAGGGCGACAGGCAGGTAACTACGCTTCATAACGTTTCACCCCCACGGCATATACAGCACCGTTTTCTACTTTCACATGGATTTCCGGAAGCGGACGTCTTGGCGGCCCCGCAGTCGGTTCGCCGGAATTGACATCAAATTTGCCGTGATGACAAGGGCAAATCATTTCCCCTTCATCCTTTTTCCAAAAAACCGGGCAGCGCAGATGGGTACAGGCATTTTGGTAGGCAACGTATTTATTCTCCGAAAGCCGGATTAATATCGCGCTGTCATGCTCTCCTGGGAAGGCAAAGTCAACAGCATCACCAATCGGCAATGAGTTAACATCGGTAATTTTGTGTTTCGGATATTTTTTGTCGCCAAGTCCATTTAATTCTTTTGCTGCTAATACACCCCATGGGAGTGAGGAAACAGCGAACACCCCTGCTGCCCCCACCAATGTTTTCATAAACCCGCGGCGGTCAAGCTTTCTTTCATTATTGCGGTTGATGTTATGTGTATAGTTATCTTCATTGAACGGGATTTTACTATTTTTATCGCTCATGTTAATCCCTCCTAAAACAATTTAGTGACGCCCTGCAGGATACCAGGGAGATTCACTTTTACGTTTGTTTCGCCTTCTAAGTAAGGCATGCTTGTGACCCATTTACCATTATCTAAATTAAATTGTTTTTGTTTCGCTTCAATTTCTTCATCGGTTAACCATTGTAATGTGTTTGTTGGACATACACTAGCACACATCGGCGGAATGCCATCCTTTGACCGGTCGATACATAAATCACACTTATACATGAGATTTTGTTCTGTATCAAACTTTGGTATACCATACGGGCAGGCAATCGTACAGTTTTGGCAGCCAATACATTTTTCTACAAGAGCTGAAAGTACGGCTCCAGTTTCGTGTATTTGGATTGCCTGAGCCGGACAGCTTCTCGCACATGCCGGATTCACACAGTGAAGGCACATAAGAGGCATTGTTTGACGGTTAACAAGCGGGTTCACGTCGTAAACATAGTTACGGTTCCGTTCCTCATGCCCTCCGCACTGTGTACAAGCCGCTAAACAAGAGCGGCACCCTATACAGTTTTCAAGTTCTAAATATAGCCTCTTTTTCATTTACTGCACCTTCTTCATTTCAAGTTTTTCGATTTGTGCGGCACACGCTTTGAACTCCGGCATCCGTGATATTGGATCAAGGGCACCAATTGTTAATAGATTAATAGATTTTTCATGGCCCCAGTGATACGGAACAAACACGGTATCCTTCCGAATGGCCTCTGTAATTTTCACTTTGTAGGTTGTTTCGCCTCTACGTGTATAGAGACGGACAAGTTCTTCGTGATCAATATTGTATTTTGCCGCTGTTTCTGGATGTACTTCTACAAATGGTTCAGGACACATATCACGAAGGAATTGAATTCTCCTCGTCTGATTCCCTGATAAATAATGGTAGACAACACGTCCTGTTGTTAATCGCAATGGGTATTCTTCATCCGGTTCTTCTGCGGAAGGTCTGTAAGGTAATGCAAAAATTTTAGCTCTTCCATCTGGATGATTAAACTTTTTATCTAAAAATAAACGTGGTGTTCCAGGATCATTTTCATCTTTACATGGCCAGAACACGCCGTCTTGCTTGTCAATCTTTTCCCATGTAACGCCATAGTAATCAGCCGTTCCACCTTTAGAAGCGACACGAAGTTCATTAAATATGTCTTCAGAGGTTTTTAAGTGAGAAAAATATTTACCACGGCCCATTCGCTCGGTAAGTTCTACTTGAATCTTCCAGTCTGGCTTTGATTCGCCCAGAGGCATTTGTGCTTGATTAATCTTGATAATCCGTCCTTCAACATTTGTAGTTGTCCCTTCATCCTCTGCCCAAGTTGTTGTAGGCAGTACGACATCAGCAAATTCAGCAGATTCTGAAAGATAAAAATCAACACATACCATAAAGTCTAGGTTTTTCAACTGCTCCCGCACATAATTTTGATCTGGTGCAGAAACGGCAGGATTTGAACATAATAGATATAACGCACGAATGGTCTTCTGTTCCATCAAGCCAAACATTTCAAATGCGGATACACCCTCTTTTGGCATTTCTTCCGGTTCAATACCCCACACCTTTGAAACATATTTTACGTGATCAGGGTTGGCAATTTTTCGATAGCCAGGCAGTGCATCGGCTTTTTGCCCATGTTCACGTCCACCTTGGCCATTTCCTTGTCCTGTTATGGTTGCAACACCTGATTTGGCACGACCAATTTTCCCGGTTACAAGGGCCATATTCGTATAGCCAGAAACGTTATCTACCCCTTTAATTTGTTGCTCAATCCCTCTGGCAAACATGACAATCGCATTTGGAGCTTTACCGTAAATTTCTGCCGCGCGGATAATTTTCTCTGGTGCCACACCTGTTATCGCGCTTGTATATTCCGGTGTGAATTGTTTAACAAGTTCTTTTGTGTCTTCAAAGCCATTTGTATGATTTTTGATAAATTCTTCGTCAATATGGCCATTATGGATTAATAGGTTGACAATCCCATTGGCTAGTGCAAGGTCTGTACCAGGTCTTAAATCAAGATGAAGATCTGCTCTTCTAGCAACTGGTGTTTCTCGTGGATCTGCAACAATGACATAGCCGCCCCGTTCTTGAATTGCCCAAACCCGGAACATCATCGTCGGATGACATTCGGCGGTATTACTGCCGGCAAGAAATATACAATCGGTATCCTGTACATCCGTCCATGGAATTGTTGAACCTCTATCAATACCTAATGAGCGATTTAAACCACCAGCTGCACTAGCCATACAGAATCGGCCATTATAATCAATATAGCGCGTTTGAAGTCCGACACGAGCAAATTTACCTGTTAAATAACACTTTTCATTTGTCATGGAAACACCGCTATACACAGAGAGTGAATCTTTTCCATAATTCTCTTGCAGTTCGGTGAATTTTTTCACAATTAGATCATATGCCTCATCCCAGCTTGCTTCACGGAAGCCATTTTTCGTCCCTTTTAATGATTGATCATCACGAATTAATGGTTTTAATAAACGATCTTTATTGTTTACTTGCTGGTAAGCCGTAACTCCTTTCGGGCACATCTTTCCTAAAGTTACCGGCCAATCATATCGAGGCTCAACCCCAACAATCTTGTTTGTTTTTGTATTTACCCTTAAGTTCATCCCACACTGCATCGCGCAATAGCTGCAATGTGTCTTGACTAATGTTTCATTTGGATGGTTTAAGTTATCGATTTCTTTAAAATATTGATCTCTTTCATTTCTAAAATTATCCATTTGCATTCTGATTTGCCTCCTTGACCTTCACTTGATGCGTTGCGAAACCTGAGAATTTCGCAATTCGATATTTCCTGCGACATGGCAGGCATAGTTCAGCAAGATTAAAGCCGTCATTCATATTGAAATCAATTTCATTTACGTCTAACACTTGAATGACATCGTTTGAGTGTTCAACAGAAACAAATTGATCGCCACATACTTTACACTCTTTCATATGTTGTTCGCTATAATGTTCACGGTAGTTTCTTGCAAATACGCTCAGTGGCCGGAAAGGAATATGGGCTAGCTTTCCAAATGGCAGATAGATTAACGTTACAATCACTGAGAATTGGTGGATTAGTGACATTTGCGGCTGCATCCAGCCATGTAAAACTACATTTTGAAACGTCAGTAATAGTCCGGTAATCGAAATGAAGAGCAATAGGTAAAGTGGTAAGAAATCGTACATAAACTTTTGCTCTGCTCTTGCCTGCATATTTTTCAAGCGGCGGTAGAGGGCCATACATACGCCTGCGGTAACCATGATTGCTGCAATATTTAAGGCATTATAGGATAACCAAGCGATGATCCCATCTGCTTTTACATTCATGACATTCATTCCAAATAGTACAATTGTATAGTAGCCATTGTCTTCCATCGTAAAATACATCCAGCTAAACACGAGAGGGAAGGTAACTAGGCAAGCAAGGACGCAGCCCCAGCCGATTAAGATATGCTGAACCCAGCGATAAACACCGCGATTGCGGATGAAATCGTAAATTGCTAAATGATTCACAGCCGTTTTCGGTGTGCTTTTTCTAAACAGCAGCTTTAAGCCTTTTTTAATAAAAAGTTTGGTTGGCGGCCTTTCACCCCAAGCAATAAAGCGGTAGAAGAATCCGCCGATAAACACGATGGTTCCAACCATATATCCATAAAGATTTAAATCGACATGTGTGAACATTCTTGTACCAATAAAAGTTAAGATCAATAGACCGGCAATCGTTAGAAACATTGATTTCGCAAAATGGGATGCAAAGGCATCATTGACCGAGCTTCCCGGTTTTTTAGATATTGAAGTATTCGCCTGCATTTCAAGCTCCTCCTTTTAAAAAATAACACTTCCGTTTTCTTACCCTTATTGTAAGAAAAACAGAAGTGCTATCTATATAGGGGAACTCCCCTATCATCGGGGGGGGAAAACCCTGAGATATTCATTTTTAGACAAAGTTCTGACACAAACGCATAAAATCTATGTCTGGCGGTATTTTTTCCGCCAAGCGTAAAAGAGAAGCCCAAATCCAATTAATATTTGCAAGGTGAAAAGCATAGCATCCCAGAATGGAAGTGAGGCCGGCCCGGCCGAAAATCCTGGCAGGACCTTTTTCCAGGCATACAAAAGTTGCGGGATATAATAAAAGACAAATGTTCCAACCGTCACAAATACACCGAAGAAATAGAAAATCGAATAGACGAAGACAGTATTTCTTTCACCAGCGAAAACAACTTCTTCTGTTACTTTAGAATTTAGAAATGGAAGTTTTTTTCTGATCGCTTGCTGGGCATTTTCCATCAAGTTATAACAGCCGGACATATTTTCAAACACGTAATATAAATCAGTCTTCATATAAACACAGCATTGGTACACCATGCGAATAAATGTATCTAAGACTACCACATGCAAGATACTCATGAAAATCCCTGACCCGTTTGCGAAGATTAGCTGACTAACTAAGGCAAGAGATAAGATCACTGTATCAAAACAAAGCCCCGCTAAAAATAAAACATTGCGATTCCCTGATGGCAGTTTCCATACCGATGACATATCAGTTTCAAGGACGACAAGAAATAAACGATGACCGACTTCTAATTTCGTTGGCAGATTTTGCGCTCTCATCGCTAAAATGTGGCCAAATTCATGGATTAGGACAAGTATAAAGGTCAAGAGCATCCAAGCCGGGATATTGAAAACCATTAAATCAAAGATAAACAGGTCCTTATAGTGTGGAAATAATGACGGTTTTGCAATGAAAAGGAAGGCATTTCCGATGATTAACGCCCCATACAGAAAAAGGGAGAACTTATTAAAAAAGAATTTTCCGATTTGTGGTGAAAGCCACAAAAAGCCTAAAGTTTCCTTTTTTACTTTATTAACCTCAACTTTGACACCATCAATTTCAGCTAAAAGGTGCATCTCTAGGAGCTGTTCGGCAAACTCAATCAAGCAAACTTCTTCCAAAGGATACTTCTCTTTCAATTGCTGTTCGATTTCCCCTAATGTTTCGCCATTGTTAATGAAATGGATGGCATCGATACAAACCTCAGGCATCTCGAAGAACTCACCGGAAGTTTTATCTTCAACGATGTAATGTTTTTTGTCCTTGCGAATCTCGATAGGAACCAATAATAAACGTGAATCGAGTGTAAGGCTCATTTTAACTCCCTTTTTACACATTATTTGACATTAAAGAAGGATGCTAGCCTAAGCTAGCATCCTACATACTCACGGTTTATATCCTGGAAGAAATGGGCACCACCAGCAAGTTGTTTTTACTTTCTTGAGCTTACGGATTTTCATAACTCCACCTCCTTTGGGAATTCCCATTGTTTTGTCAATTGATATTTTTCATGAAATTTGACCCATTCAGGGAAAACTTTTATAAATACTTCCACTAAATTCGGATCAAATTGGGAACCCTTACCATCAATAATACGTTTATAAGCTTCTTCAACTGGCATGGCTGCACGATAGGACCGTGAAGATGTCATCGCATCAAACGCATCCGCAACAGAAGCCACTCTCGCCAGCAAGGGGATTTCTTCTCCTCTTAATTGATCAGGATAGCCTTTTCCATCCCAGCGCTCGTGATGCGAACGAATAACGCAAATACAATCCTTAATTCCCTCGACATTCTTTACAGCCTCAGCTCCGACTCCAGGATGGGATTTAATAATTTCAAATTCTTCTTTTGTCAGCTTCCCTGGTTTCATAAGGATTGAATCAGGAATATGAACCTTACCAATATCATGCAATAAACATGAATAATAAAAGGATTTTTGTTCCCCTTTAGAAAACTTCCCTATTTCTTGTGCTAATAACAAAGCATAGCTGGCAACTCGTTCACTATGACCCCTTGTGTAGGGATCCTTTAGTTCAAGGGTTGCAATAACTCCTTTGACTATTCCTTCTAATTGTCTATCATATGAAATGCTTATTGCTCGAACATAACCTTGGAACCTTACTAATAAGAAAAACGCCAAAACAGATAAAACGACAATTAATATAATGGGAACAATCACATTGGAAGAATTTAAAACAATTCCAATTAACATATACTTGGAAGTAATACCAATACTCACTAACCAAAAATATCTTGTATTAATGAAAAGCGGTAACGATAAGACTAAATACACCTCTATAATATTCCCAGTAATGTAAGAATCCCCTCTACCATAGTAAGATAATATATCAACAATAAAAGTGATAATTAAATAGCTTGTAAAAAAGATATATTTTATTAAGAATTGCTTATTTATCTTATTTAGATAGAATGCTACTGGAATTAATAGCGTTATTACAATATATGTGAGATATAAAAAGTTGCTTGGTGAGCCAATCTTCTTATGAGCAATAAAAACAGGAAAAAGGTAATAATAAAAAAAATCATAACCTATCAATATAATATAGAAAAATAATAGAAACCATTTGACGGTTCGTTGTTCTTCGTGTGGTATCATATAATCCTCCAAGTACATCATTACAATTGCCTTATGTCTAGATTGTGTTGGAAAATAAGGTTTTAGTAATATTAACGTAATTTTGAATATTTCGTAATAAGCATATCAGTTATCGCTTACAAAATCTATTAAAATTCCATATTCTTCTCCATTATATATCATCCATTGTACCCATGATAGATATTATTTTGAAGAATTTTGTATAAATATAGAACTATTTATTTCAATAATTACCCTGTTTTATAGGTAAAGTTACATTAACCTTCGTTCCTTTGCCAAGAGTGCTTTCTATTTTCATCTTACCATGGTGATCTTGAATAATTTGATTCGTCACCAATAGACCTAATCCAGTACCATCTTTTTTCGTTGTGTAAAAAGGTTCTCCTAGATTAAGTATGTCTTCATCCTCAATTCCGCACCCTTCATCTTGGATAGAGATGAGCATTTTTTTCTGCTCGTGAACCTTAACATGAACCTTTATCTCACCACCATTAGCCATGGATTCAATCGCATTCTTGATTAAATTAATAAACACTTGCTTTAGTTGTTTCTCATCACAATCGATAGGCGGCAGCGGTCCGGCTATTAACGTTACCACCGTTACCCCTTGTCTTTCAGCCTGTTGCTGCGTAATCGACAACGTATAAGCAATAATTTCTTCAATACTATCCTTTTCAAATTTGATTTCCTTCGGTTTCCCAAGGTACATCAAATCGTCAACGATGGAATTTATCCGATCAATTTCCTGAATCATAATTGGATAATACTCGTTACTATTTGGATCCCGTTCTTGCTGCAGCTGGGTAAATCCCTTTAATGATGACAAGGGATTACGAATTTCATGGCCAATCGCAGCAGCCATTTGACCGATAACAGCTAGCTTTTCTTTTTGGCGGAGATCTTCATGGGCCGAAGTTAAGGAATTTATATACGAATAAAATCGGATAAGTATAATGGATGCAATCGCAGATATTATAATTGTTATAACTATAGGTGGTAAAACACCTCCATTTTTGAGTGCGACGCCTAAAAGAATATACTTCCCAATAATTCCACATGCAACAGTCCAGAAATACTTTTTATTTACAAATATGGGAGAAAAAAACACAAATAAAAGTTCAACTGCATTTCCTGAAGCAAAAACATCCTTAGTTCCAAAATACTTTATAAAAGTATCTATTACATCAAGGATAACATAGCCTAAAAGATAAAAATATTTAACTACGTACGGATTACCCTTTTTAATAAAATAAATAGATACAGGCAGAAAGCCTAAAATCAATAAATAAAGCCATAATCCCAGTCCACCGTCTGGAAATTTCGAACCCCCATACCCTGTATATCTTGGTAAAATAGCATACCAAAATATATCGTAGGTAATAAAAAAGATATAAAACAACCACAAAAATAGTTTAATCGCCTTTTTCTCTTCATATATCAATTTAGGACTATTATTGCTTTCTTTCATGTTAGTAGCTCCCTTGGCCAAGTTTTCACGATAAGTTTTCTGAAAATATTAAATAGTATTTTCTCCTACTATCTTATCATCTTTTCTCATAAATAATGACAAAAAAAACGAAAAAAATGTGATTTTCGACATAATTCGATAAAAAACCCAAAAAAAGCTAACCACTTATCAAAATGGTTAGCTTAACTTATCAATAATTCTTCTTTTTTACTTACCGGCAGGACCATCGTAACTTCTGTACCTAATCCAAGTTCACTCTGGTATGACACCTTCCCCTTCATGGTTTCGATAATTCTTAAGGAAACAGATGTACCAAGCCCTGTTCCTTTATCTTTAGTCGTATAAAACAAGGTACCGATCCGCGATAATTGTTCCTGTGTCATCCCCTTGCCTGTATCAGAGATTTGAATAGCCGCCTGATTATTGTCAATCTTTGAATGAATGGTTACTATCCCGCCATCTGGAGTCGCTTCAATTCCATTTTTTATTAAGTTAACTAAGGCTTGTTTCAACTGATTCCGATCGGTAACTAGCGAAAAATCAGATGCGTCCAATTCACTTTTAAGCTCTACCCCCTGCTTTACTGCAAGTGGCTTCAATAGCATGGCTACTTCTGAGAGCACTTCTTTTAATTGAAATGTTTCTATTTTTTCAAATTTAGGTTTGGCAAAATTCAAATAGTCACTAATAATCGATTCCGCACGACCTAATTCACTTAAAACAAGGGAAAGGTATTCGTAATTCTTTCCTTCCTCCTGTTGCTGCATCAACTGAAGAAACCCCTTCACTACTGTCAATGGATTGCGGACCTCATGGGCAATCGAAGCGGCGAGCTCTCCCAGTGTATTCAGCTTTTCTGCCCGCTGAATCTCTTCTTTCATCCTTTTCTTATCGATTATTCCTTCATACAGCTTAGCTCCTAAAACAATAGCCAGCGTTTCAATCAGACCAACAAGGAGGACGTCAGGAATATAAAAATCTAATTTAAAAAAATTGCCGTTAAAATAACGGTAAGTGATAAAAGACATGTAGCAAAGGATTAGCGACCAGCCGCCAATAACCGTTGCAATAAGAACTCTTTTTTTTGCGGCAGCATTCCAAAATTTCCTCCTCAATAGGAAGGAGACAAGCGCGATTAAAAAAATATTCACTAATCCAAAAACTACTGTGTCACCGCCAATGATGACACGCGCTCCAAACATCGTGCCGAAAACGATTCCGCCAACTGCCGGACCCGCATAAAGGATTGAGATAATAAGAGGAACATAACGCAGGTCCCAATTGAAACCGTAGTTTGAATAGGAAAAAAGCATACACGAAACTGCGGCAGCACTTTGGGTTAGGCCGCACATCAAGCGGGAAATAACTTTTTGCTTATCATCCTTAAAAATGCTATAAAGCAGGACTGGTGCTAATGTAATTAATACATTCAAAAGAAGTTTTTCTGCCAACATTGCAATTCCCCCAAGAACAACCTACTAGATAGATAAACAATACGACAAAAGTCCCCTATTTCCTTTAACTCAAAAAAACTTTCATAAAATTTACATTATTTTCACAAAAAATTAGAAGGTCATCGTACTGACCTTCATTTTGTAAAATAAATCTATTTTTTTGGGGAATAAAAGGCCGCACAAATTAATCCAAAGTAGGTTGGCGCTTCATAGGATAGAAACTCGACATGACGTTCTTCAGCAGGGATCGCCCCGGCAAGAATTAACGTCTGCCAGATTCCATCCGGCTTTGCTGCCTCAATAAAACCTTCTTCGAATTCCGCCATTTTCTCTAATTGATTGGTTTTAATTAACTCTACTACTTGTTCATCGAAAGGCTTTGCCGCCGGGTCGAAGCCGTATGGACCAGCCTTGTCATGGGCATGGGCCCAATCACAGCTGGCAATAAGACCCACACGTTTTTGTGATTGTTGGACAGCTTTTCGGAGTGCTTTCCCAAATTCTAAATGCTGGCCAAAAGAAAGTTCTCTTGTCGGGTTTATAACAACAATCGGCACATCCGGCATAAACCTTAGCGGTACAATTACGCCCCAATCGAGCGGCAGGCAAGAGATTGGACCAGCCGCAGTTCCAAAATTAATCGTGGCGGATGGAACTCCCTTCTCCTGTGCACATTTGTTAATCAACCTAGCTAGTTCCCTGTCTACTCGTCTTTCAATAGTATACGTCGACTGATTTTCTTCAACGGTCCCAGCCATTCTTTCTGAATCCGTGATTGCAAATTGACCGTGGATTCTTGTTCCATGTGGAGTAAGAATGATGATACAATCCGGATTCGCCTCAGACATCAGAGTCGTTAACTTTTCCATACTCCCCCTTGTCACGGACATTCTTTCGGGGTATACACCTTGTAGCTCTGGAATAATTTCTCCTCCATGCGGCATTATACAAGCAAATGCAAATGGGTTCATATACAGTTCCACCTTTTTTGTTTTATACAAGATAATTAGAGATACATGTAAAAAAATCCTGCTTTTTACAAAATGGAGGAAAAAAGTTGACAATATAACAAGTATCCTGTAATATTAGTGTTTGTGCTTTACAAATAAGTAACTTGTAATTAATGAGATAACGCAATGTAAGAATTTTTTCTGGCATTCTGCTTATGTTTAAATAAAAACTTATTCACACTGGATCGGCTTCGGAGCCGTTAGGATGTAAGAGAGGTAGGGCTTACGTCGTTTAGGTATAAAACCATCAGGTGGAAGAATAACCGCGGCAAACTTGTTTTTATAACAATTACAATATATAAGTTTTTACCTTGCGATGGCAAAAAGAAAAGCGCAAGTGCCTTGATCAGGCGCTTTAGCTGGACATTAACAATACAACCATTCACAAGTTACGATATGGATTCTAAAAAATTGAATCAGAAGCGAAGAAGGCAGAGGGATAAATCATTCCTCTGCCTTCGCCCATTTCAGGTCTTTTTTATTTTTTTATCACAATTGCTTGTTTGCCCATTTGCTCCCAGGCTTTGATAAAACTGTCCTTGTTTAATTTCTTATTTTTCTCCCCATATGGATCGTTTATGTAAATATAGTTTTCATCGTAGCCGGTAATTGCGACACTATGTTCACTAAATGTAATATCAATTTTCCCCTGTGGTGTATCCCATGTTTGAAAAACAGAGACAGGTGCGAAGCTGGACGTTGTAATAATCCACACTGGAAGCCCTTGGCCCACTTCATTTATTAAATCGTCGAACGGTTGATTCGTTAAATTGACCGCTCTATCCCCGACATATTTTTGGGCCAGTTCCAATATTGGGCCATTGTATACACCCAACCCTGGTCCCTGTGCCATATCCCCGACAAAGCCAGCATTTGGATTCCCCTTTTTGCCATTACTATAAGTTAACGGAACTGTTTTTATTTTTTCAGCTAATTCATTTTTTGTTACTTTTACCCCATGATAATTGAGAATCATCGCCAGGCTGGTAACTTCACATCCGTTGTAGAGTTTGGGTTTATCCATTTGATTTAATAACGGAACATCCAGAAGGATACTATCTGGTAAACTGGGAACCTCCTTTTTCAAAATGTTTACTTCACGCATTTTCAATTGAGCAGCCTCTTTCAAACGGACGATTGCCGATTGGTTGGATTTCACAGCAAATATCGTCTTTGTACTAATAAATGTAATGACAAGAATAATGATGAAGATTAGCAATTTTTTCATAGAAATTATACCATTCCTCATAAGATAATTTACCTAAAAACTACGACTATCGTAATATACTACTATATAACCATACCAAAAAGTACATTAAGGATAAAGGAAAAACTTTTCCAAATACATTCTATTCGTCTTTTCTTAAGAATTTCCTTAAGCAAGGCTGTGTTAAAAGTGAATGTTGATTTCCGTTCCAGGCGCTTCCCTTTCCGCGGGGCGGGCGGTGAGCCTCCTCGGCGCTAAAGCGCCTGCGGGGTCTCACCTGTCCCGTTGCTCCCGCAGGAGTCTCGCGCCCTCCACTCCAATCAATATTGTGCTCAAAATCAACAATGTTCTTTTGCACAGCCTAAAGAAAAACCCCTTTAGCCTTATCGCTAAAAGGGAATTTCTCAGCTTTTTTTTGGTGTAAGCTTTCGAATCACTTGATTGATTACCTCCGAAAAGACTAGCCCGAAGGCAATTGATCCAGCAATCATAAGCACTTTTGCCGCTAGGCCAATCGCCGTATTATAATCGTTCTCAACGAAATTCCTCATGGCATCATAAGCAAGGCCGCCCGGCACTAACGGAATAATGCCGGCTACACTAAAAATAATCACAGGGGTTTTATAAAACTTTGCTAACTCCTGACTGAGGACCGCGATAAAGACAGTGGCTGCCAATGTGGCCAACACCGGGTTTTTTGTATATCCTTCAAGAAGATAATAAATTAGCCAGCCGCCCATGCCAATCAGCCCGCATTTTACCAAGGTTTCTTTCGGTGCATTAAAAACGATCCCAAAGGACCCTGTAGCAATAAAACTTGTGATTAACTGTGCAAGAATCGCCACTATTTCTAACCTACCCATCCTGAAAATGAAACGACAACAGCAATTCCCGCGCCAATAGCAAAAGCCGTCAGGAAAGCCTCCGCTCCTTTTGACAACCCTGAAACTAAATGTCCAGCCATTAAATCTCTGATGGCATTCGTTACTAAAAGTCCAGGTACCAACGTCATCACCGAGCCAATGACAATTTTATCTAATTGATGGCCAACACCCATTTTTACAAAAATAAACGACAGCAAACCAATGACGAAGGCTGCCAAAAATTCTGAGAAAAACTTGATTGGGATAAATCGGTGGAAACAGACAAAGCTAAGATACCCTAATCCCCCGGAAATCATCGCGGGAATAAAGTCATTCCATCCTCCTTTAAACATAATCATAAAACAGCCGCTGGCTAAAGTAGCGGCGGTCACTTGAGTTCTTAGGGGAAAGGAAAGGTCCATGGAATCAATCTCATTCAATTGCTCCAATGCCTGTTCGCGATTAATCGTACCGCTGCTGATATTTCGCGAAATACTATTAACCAAAGCCACCTTTTTTAAATCCGTAGAGCGTTCCGAAATTCGAATCAGCTTGGTCTTTGTCGGCTCTGAACTTTCCGCTGAAAAAATAATCCCGGTTGGAGTTACATAACTATGTGTTTTTACAATCCCAAAGGAGGAGGCAATCCGCATCATCGTATCCTCCACCCGATAGGTCTCCGCGCCGCTCTGGAGCATAATTTTCCCCGCAAGCAGACAGACCTCCATGATATCGTATGTTTGTTCAACTTGTTTTCCCATTTTATCTCACCACATTATTCCTGCATTTGCTTCTTAGTGTAAATCAAAACCAGGGGTTGAAGCAATGCACAAGGTGCATTCTTGAGCAAGGGATCCTGAAAAGAATTTTTTGAATAATAGGCTAAAGTAATTATTTAAATCTTCAGAATTTTGTATTATAATCTATTGGTATATTATTGGAAAGGATGGAGAATCTTGTTGAAGGCATTGAAATCAATTATTATATGGGGGGTCATTACCGCCTTAGGAGCAGTAGGATTTGCAGTGATGGCCTTAAACAGAGGCGAAAGCATTAATGCCATTTGGCTGTTAACAGCAGCTGTATGCGTATATTCGATTGCCTACCGTTTTTACAGCAAATTTATTGCACAAAAAGTTTTTCAGCTTGATGACAAGCGTAAGACACCTGCAGAGATACATAATGATGGAAAAGACTATGTGCCGACTAACAAATGGGTGCTTTTCGGGCACCATTTTGCGGCTATTGCCGGTGCCGGACCATTGGTTGGTCCAATCCTTGCCGCGCAAATGGGCTATTTGCCTGGAACACTTTGGATTGTAGTTGGTGTTGTGTTAGCAGGCGCTGTTCAGGACTTTATTATTCTCTTTGGTTCGATGCGGCGAAATGGAAAATCCCTTGGTGAAATGATCAAGGATGAGATGGGCAAGGTAACAGGCATTATTTCAATGATTGGCATTTTAGGCATTATGATTATTTTATTAGCTGTTTTAGCACTTGTAGTTGTGAAAGCACTTATCGGCAGCCCATGGGGAATGTTTACCATTGCTGCAACGATTCCGATTGCGATTTTTATGGGAATTTATATGCGCTTTATCCGTCCTGGCCGGGTTGGCGAAGCATCCTTAATCGGCATTGTCTTGTTGGTTCTTTCGTTAATTTTTGGACAAACGGTAGCGGAAAATCCAACATTAGCCGCAATGTTTACCTTTAAAGGTGAAACAATTGCCATCATGATGATTATCTATGGTTTTGTGGCCTCAGTTTTACCAGTTTGGCTTTTACTTGCACCGCGGGACTATTTAAGTACGTTCTTAAAAGTCGGAACCATTCTTGGACTTGCATTAGGTATTATCATTGTTGCTCCTAATCTTGAAATGCCGGGTATTACAAAGTTTATTGACGGAACAGGACCGGTATTCGCCGGGAACCTTTTCCCATTCTTATTTATCACGATTGCCTGTGGGTCCGTATCCGGATTCCATGCATTGGTTTCATCAGGGACCACCCCTAAAATGATTGAACGCGAATCCCATGCCCGGCCAATTGGCTATGGGGCGATGCTGACAGAATCATTTGTTGCGGTTATGGCGATGATTGCTGCCTGCGTATTGCACCCTGGTGTTTATTTTGCGATTAACAGCCCGGCAGCCTTGATCGGGACAGATGTTGTTCAAGCTGCTACTACTGTTTCGAGCTGGGGCTTTACTGTTACTCCCGAGGATTTATCATTGATTGCTAAGCATGTCGGCGAGCAAACGATTTTATCAAGAACCGGCGGTGCGCCGACCCTTGCCATAGGAATGGCGGTAATATTTTCAAATGTCATTGGTGGAAAGGCCTTAATGGCATTCTGGTACCATTTTGCTATCCTTTTCGAAGCCCTGTTCATTTTGACAACTATCGACGCTGGCACTCGTGTCGGACGTTTTATGATTCAAGATCTTCTTGGAACGGTTTATAAGCCTTTCGCAAAAACAGATTCGCTAATTCCAAACATCATCGCTACTGCTTTATGCGTGCTCTTCTGGGGTTATTTCTTGTATCAGGGCGTGATAGACCCGCTTGGCGGAATTAATACACTTTGGCCATTGTTTGGGATTGCCAACCAAATGCTTGCCGGAATTGCGCTTCTGCTAGGAACAACCATTCTTTATAAAATGGGCAAAAAAGCATATGTATGGGTGACTTTGCTGCCAACAACCTGGCTATTAATTGTTACCTTAACTGCCGGCTGGCAAAAGCTTTTCCATGAGAATCCGAAAATTGGCTTCTTAGCACATGCGAAAATTTTCAAAGGGGCATACGATGATGGAAAAATCATGGCTCCAGCTGCTACGGCTGCCCAAATGAAGCAGGTGTTAATAAATGACTATGTGGACGCCGCACTGACTGCTCTGTTCATGTTCGTGGTCATCGTTGTCTTAATTTCAGCACTCCGGATTTGGTTTAAAGTGTTAACAAACCATAAACTACCGTTGCATGAGTCACCATACGTGCCTCACAATGAAGGAGATATGAAATTCCATGCTTAATCAATTAAGAAAAATCAATGCCTATAGAAAGCAATTCATAAGTCTGCTAGTAGGAGTTCCAAGCTATGAGGTATACGTTCAGCATATGGAATCACACCATCCTGGGGAACCGGTAAAATCACGGAAGGAATTTTTCTGTGAGGCACAGGAGGCTCGTTACAATGCAAAGGGTGGAAAAGTGTCTAGATGCTGTTGATTAGAAATTCGCTTGGAAATAACAAAAACAGCCTTCATCATTTAGATGGAGGCTGTTTTTTTGTATTATTGATGCCAAATCTTCATTAAAACTAGATTTATAACCACAATCACCCCATAACTATAGGCGAGCGATTGTTTTTCAATAAAAAACAAGGCAACTGCCGGCAATCCAAAAATAACAATTTCAAACAGAAGAAAAGAGAATCCACTTAACGGATACGACGCCTTTGGCGCTCCGAACATTCCCCATATTACCGCTACAAGTAAGGGGGACCCTATCCCTACTATTATTTTCATGACGGTTCCCTGTGATACACGAAAACCCCAATACCCTAAAATGACCAAAACTAAAATTTCTAAAAGAAAACGCACTCCCAGGTTAATTACCTTTAATCCTTCCATTTGTCCACGCCCTTCTAATATAACTTTGTCTATCTTCTTTATTCAGCAGCAGGAGTAGTTACAAAAGCAGTAGTTGACTTCTTTTTTCTTTCGATAAAAACGAATCCAGTTAAGCAGCAAAGTAATACAAATGGAATGCTCGTTTTATAAAGGTCAGCAAAACTAGAAGCAATTGTTTCTTTCGCAAAAGTGGATACCTGATTCGAATAGTTTTTTACGAGCTTTCCTTTTTCGACGATATCCTTATCCACCTGCATTGCTACCTTTTGGTAAACCAATTCCTTGGCTGAAGTTCTTTGTTCTTTCGGAATAGTGGCAAGTGCTTTTTGGACGTTGATGTCGATGATTTGTTGACGTTCCGCTGCTGTCATTAAGGTTGGAATGGTTTTGCGTGCAGTCTCATCGCCATTAATAAATCTTTTTGTTTCACTCAAGATTTTCTCTTTTGCCGATTGTGGTACGTCGAGCTTTTCAAGCTGTTGGGCTGCGAAATGAACAACATCCTGCTTTTTAGTGTCAATATTATTCGTTAGCCCTGCCACAAAAATAGCGACGGCTAATACTACTCCTAATTGCCTCAGCATCGAGAAAACACCCTGAGAGGCTGTCAGCATTTCTCCTTCGAAAGAGGATGTACTGGCAATCGTGGCCGAGGAAATGACAAAGCTAAATCCCAAGCCAAGCAAACTGCACAATAGGACAATTTCTTTTGAAGTGCTGTGAATAGTTAAATTGTGTAACAAATAATACGCGCATCCCATAATACCAAAACCAAGAATGACTGGGATGGTATATCCGATCTTTTTCGTTAGTAAACCGGCGATGTTGGAAAAAACAAAGATGGCGGCAGATACGGGCGTGACGAGTAGTGCGGCTTGAAGCTCCGTCTTATGCTGGAAGTTAGTTAAGAACTGAGGTAGTAGGACCATTACACCAATGAGGAAGATAAACCCTGTTGTCACTATTACAACTGACCCTGTGAACAAGCGGTCTTTAAAGAGATTTAGATTTACCATTGGAGCCTTTGATTTTTTCTCTGCAAAAATAAATAGCAGAATGGACGCGGCAGTAACAAGATAACAGAAAATCGCTTGAGTACTATTCCAGCCCCATGTATTTCCCTTAATTAACACAAGATTTAACGGGAAAATGGCTGAAACAGAGAAGAGTAATCCAAACCAATCTATTTTTGATTTTACACGACTTTCTTTCTTTAGTGTTAGTAAAAAGAAGGCAATGACAATGGCCAGTAAACAGATTGGAACATTCACATAAAATACCCAATGCCAGCTTAACTTTTCTGTTATGATTCCCCCCACCGTCGGCCCCATTGCTGTGGCTAAACCCTGTGTTGCCCCTAGTAATGTTAGTGGGAGTATTCTTTTTTCAATAGGCATGGCAGCAATACCAATCACCATACTACACGGAATTAAGATGGCGGCACCAATGCTTTGAATGAACCTTGCAGCAATTAAGAAGTCCCCGCTCGTCGCAAGTCCGCAAAGGGCAGACCCCAATCCGAAAATAAGCAGCCCGACAAGATAAAATTTATTTCTGCCAAACATCTCGGCAAACCTTGCCATCGGTATTGCTAAGACAGCAATCGTCATTGTGTATACATTTAACATCCATGAGCTCGTTTCCAATGTCGTATGCAGGCTGTTCTGAATTGCCGGAAGCGTAATGTTCATAATTGTTGAATCAAGCATACAAACAAATATCCCTAAGCACATAAGCAAAACAATCTTCATTCCGCCAGTTTCCTTCATCCTATTACTCCCCTTGTTGTTCATTCAATTTTTTTAGTTCTTCGGCAACCATTCCTAAAATCATCTCAGCTTGGCGAATCCCAAATTCTAATGTAAATCTTTTGTGCTGTTCCATTTCAGGGTACATCTCGGCAATTCTGTTTAAGTTATCAAACATTGCCTGGCTCTTTTTACGTTCCTCCTCTAACCACCGCTGGATTTTTTCTTTGGTGGTAAACCGGCCGAAAAAGATACGGATGAGGATATCCGATCTTGTAATCGTTGGATTGATTGGACTGTTTAGGTATTGTTGAAATTGCTCTTTTCCACTTTCGGTAATAACGAATAAATTCTTGTTCGGCTTACCATCCTGCTGAATCACCTGTTTTTCCACTAATCCTTCCTTTTCCATTTTTCTTAATGCCGGATAAATCGCCCCAAATGACGCGTCGAAAAAGTAGGACACGGAATTCTCCATCATTTGTTTGATATCATAGCCACTCATCGGCTCCTCATAAATAAAGCCAAGAATTACGTCTTGAATATTCATATTGGTTTCACCTCATATTATTTATGTTTATATTATCTTTGTTTATATTATCATTGTTAATATAATGAATGTCAATATATTAATTAGATATTTTTTCAACTTGACACAAAAATAAACCTATCCACAATGTGAATAGGTTTATTTTTGCTTATAATAGGTAATCGCCAGTGCAAAGGCCAATACTGCCCCTTTAACAATGTCCATCGCATAATACGGAACAGACATCATTACGAGGCCGTTTTGCAATATTCCAATTAACACTGCCCCAACAAATGTGCCAATGGCATTGGCCTTCCCGGCTCCAAGAACCGAAAAGCCGATAAAGGCGGCGGCTACTGAATCCATTAAGTAGGGTGCCCCGGAATTTATTTCTGAAGTCATGACACGTGATGCAAGCACAATCCCGCCTATTGCTGCGAACAAAGCAGAAAGCAAATAAGCGAAGACCTTATATTTATTCACAGGGATCCCCGAAAGTCTTGCCGCTTCTTTATTTCCACCGATTACATACATATAGCGGCCATGCTTTGTATAGGTCAAAAAGATGTGTACAAGTATGACGGTCACAGCCATGATGATAATAATCCATGGCACCTCACCGATTTTTGCAAAAAATGGACTAATCAAACCTGTTGCCATTGAGCCATCCGGCATCACCATATTTTGCGAAACCGTTGCTCCCTTTGTATAGGTTAGTGCTGTCCCCTGGATAATAAACATCGTTGCCAACGTCATTAGCATATCAGGGATTCTTAACTTCACAATCATGAACGAGTTTAATGCCCCAACAACCAATGACGCCGCAATCGCAGAAATAATCGCCACCAGTGTATTTTGTGAAAACCAAACAAACATCGAAATGACAACCGCGTTAGAAAGTGATGCCACCGAACCGACCGACAGATCGAAACCATTTACAGACAACGAAATCGTAATACCAATCGCAATAATCGTCACAATCGATATCGAGCGTAAAATATTGATAACATTGCTGCCTTGAATAAATGTAGGATTGGCTGCTGAAAAAATAATGATAAGTACAAGAATCGTAATAATGGTCCCGTATTTATATAAAAACTGAAATAACTCAAAAGCCTTTTTCGCTGGGGCCCCCTGTTTTTTCGCTGATATTTTTGCTTCCATTTTACCTGCCCCCTGTTGAATACAATAAAAGTTCCTCTTCGCTGGTTGCTTTTGTTTCTAGTTCCTTTACCGACCTACCATCATATAAAACATAGACCCGGTCTGTAATTCCGATAATCTCCGAAAGCTCGGATGAAGCATAGATAATCGCTTTGCCCCGGCTGGCCAATTCGGCAATTAATTCGAAGATATCCTTCTTTGCCCCCACATCGACACCTTTAGTTGGTTCATCAAAAATGTAAACATCCGCATCAGCCACGAGCCATTTTCCAATTGCAACCTTTTGCTGATTTCCACCAGACAGATTTTGTACCTTCGTTTCCTCAGATGGTGTTTTAATTCCAAGACGGCTGATCAATTGCTTTGCTGTCTCCTTTTCTCTTTTTCTATCTAAAAAGCTAAATACCTTTGAAAAGCTCCCTAGGTTCGCAGCTGTCAAATTAGCTTCAACCGATTCAAGAACAAGAATTCCTTCCTTTCTCCGTTCTTCGGGTACTAAAGCAAACCCCTTCTTTACCGCCTCATAAGGACTCTTTATTTTTACTTCGACCCCGTGAAGATGGACTTCCCCGCCAGTTGTTTTCTCAGAACCAAATAACGCTTTACATAATTCCGTCTTCCCAGCGCCTACAAGCCCCGCGATTCCAACGATTTCTCCCGATTTAACGTGAAAATGCAGGTCTTTTATTTTTCCTCTATCAGAAAGTCCCTTCACTTCTAGGACGGTGGTTCCAATGGCCGAATTCCTTTCGGGAAACTGCTCCTCCAGCTTTTGACCAAGCATATGCTCAACCACTTTATTGGAGGTTGTGGCGGCAACCTGCTCTTTTACAACAAACTCACCATTTCGCATTACCGTCACTTCATCACAGATTTCAAATATTTCCGGCAGGCGGTGTGAGATAAAGATAATCCCGACATCTTGTTTTACTAGTTCACGAGTAATCCTGAAAAGCTCGCTCGTTTCGGTATGGCTCAATGGTGCAGTCGGTTCATCCAAAATGAGAAACTTGCACTGATTGGAAACAGATCTTGCGATTAAAATCATTTGTTTTTCAGCAAGTGACAACTCGCTCACCAGCGTCTTCGTTGAAAGTCTAATATTCATACTGGACAATATTTGCGCCGCTTTTTGATGAATTTCCTTCCATCTCATCCATTGTCGTTTTCCCATGTTATGAACGGTGTCCAGCAGCATGATATTTTCAGCCACGGTTAAATAAGGAATAAGGGCCGTATCTACCTCCTGATAAACAA
This sequence comes from Neobacillus sp. NPDC093127, assembly GCF_044754175.1. NCBI lineage: Bacteria > Bacillati > Bacillota > Bacilli > Caryophanales > Bacillaceae > Neobacillus > Neobacillus sp. NPDC093127. The sequence continues at coordinate 11,352 of NZ_JBIVOP010000012.1, read as the reverse complement.
TTTGAATACCAGCATTCTGGGCATTTTTCGGGGAACGAATTTTCAGGTCTTGCCCATTCATCGTTATCTCGCCGGTATAGTGGTCATAGGCTCCGGAAAGAACCTTCATTAACGTTGATTTTCCCGCACCATTTGCCCCTATTAAGGCATGAATTTTCCCCGTTTCCATCGAAAAATTGACCTGGTTTAACGCCTTCACGCCTGGAAATTCAATTGAGATATTTTTCATTGCCAAAGTTGAACTCGTCAAAATGCCACCCCCTATCAAAACGACACTCCCTTAATCGATAGAAAAAGAGAGTGCCAGCCTAAATTACTTTTTATAATGCTTCTTCAACGTTTTCATCCAATCTTCTTCAAAGGCCGTGGACTGGCCCCAGCTCGGGATGATTTTTGAAAGATTAACCATGTTCACTGGATCCTTAGAGTCCTGAAGATTTTTTTGGGAAACAAGTGATGCTTCTAAGTCATAGGTTTTAGGTGTTTCTTCGCCAGCCAGTTTTTTCGCAAGTAATCTCATGTCGACAGCGCCGATTAATTTAGGATCGACAGCGGCTGTATACTTCCAGGCACTGCCTTTTCTTTGGATATCCTGCAAGTCCGCATTGGAAACATCAATTCCATAGATTTTCACTTCTTCACGACCTGCTTCTTTAAGCGCACGTGCAGCGCCAATCGCAAAGGCATCCCACGTAGCAAAGATTGCGTCAAGTTTGCCCTTAGGGTATTTGTTCAACATCGCTGCAACAGCATTTTGCGTTTGCACACTTGTATCCGCTGCCGCTACGCCAAATCGTTCCACTTCTTTAAGCCCGGGGTTTTTCGCAAGCACGTCCTGATAAACTTTGTTCCGACGGACCATTGGCGGGAAGCCATCTACCCAAAGATAAGCAATATTAGCTTTACCCTTCGTATCCTTTATGAGCTGGTCTAGAGCTAAGGTTGCTAATGCTTCATCATCCTGAGAGGTAAGCGTCACGCCTTCAACATTCGCCAAGTTCGGATTCGAGTCAAATGCAACTACACTTTTTCCTTTTTCTACGATTTTCTTTACATCGTTTACAGTGGCATCGTCGTCACCGTGTGAAATGATAAATCCATCATAATTCTGATCTAATGCCTGATTGATGGCATCGTGGAATTTCGCTGTGTCCCCATTTGCTGTAAACACGTCTACCTTTATCCCCAATGATTCTCCTTCTTCTTTTGCCCCGGCTAAGAATTGGGCTGTATGGTCGTCACCGCCAATTTTACGGATGACCTTGATTTTCAACTGATCACCTTTGGAAAATGCCTCCGGTACCCCTTCAAGGGAAACCTTTTTATTGCTGCTTGTTTGTTTTGTTTCTCCACCTGAAGCACAGCCTGTGAGTAATAGAGTTGCTGCCAATGCTGATACGAGCGTAGTTTTTAATAAATTCCTTTTCATCTTTGAAACTCCCCCTTTTTACTTCTTACCAATTAACACATTATTCCTATTGGAAAGGTTAGCTTTTATGTAAAATAAAAAACCTCTCCAGAAAAGAGAGGTTTCATCACAAATAGACGGATTACTCCTCTCTTATCTCTCAAAACAATTACTTGTTTTGCAGGATTTAGCACCAATTCCTTGTCGGAACGGTTGCTGGGCGTCATCGGGCCAGTCCCTCTGCCACTCTTGATAAGAGAACGTATTATTCATTTAAAGTATTAAACTTAATTTAAACTCCTATTAACAAGTTGTCAATAGTGTTTTGAATATTTTTAATAAAGTGATATCCAAAACCCCTACATTTAGGGAAAAATAACACAAGTTTCAATTTAAGTGCTATCGCTTTATAAACAATTGAAATTTCGGTATGATAATATTTAGTAAATCGAAATAAATTTTAGAAAGAAGTGTTAATTACTTGAACCAGCAGGAAAGTGCAAAACGTAATTTACTGATCATGTGGTTTGCCAACTTCTTTGTAGCCGGAAGTATGACGATGGTTATGCCGTTTATTTCGTTGTACATTGAGTCATTTGGTGATTTTTCCGAAACATATGTCCAACATTGGTCAGGGTTAACATTTGCAATTACATTTGTATCCGCCTTCCTTTTCTCACCTATTTGGGGAAGAATTGGCGACCGCTTTGGGAGGAAAAAAATTCTAATCTTTTCCGGATTAGGAATGGCCTTATCGATTTTTCTTATAGGCTATGTCCATTCCGTTTGGCAGCTATTTATGCTCCGGTTTTTCATGGGATTCTTTTCGGGATTTATCCCGATGTCACAAGCTTTTATTTCAACGCAAACACCGAAACAGGTTGCCGGAAGGGTCCTTGGGACATTGCAAACCGGGAGCATCACTGGTTCGTTGTTAGGGCCGATGTTAGGCGGAATATTGGCAGATTCCCTTGGCTATTCCACCACCTTTAAGTGGACCTCCATTTCCATATTCATCTCGGCCCTCCTTGTCATTGCCACAAAAGAATTTCTACTTGAAGCCAAAAAGGGCACAAAATCCCATTATTCAAGCAAGGAAGTATTGAAGCATATTACGCGCAATCCCGTATTATTAACCGTGCTGCTAATCTCTGCTCTTGTCCAGATTGCACACTTTAGCATCCAACCGATTTTGTCCTTATTTGTTAGTAATCTGCACGGCCCAGCAAATATTGCCTTTTATTCAGGGATTGCGTTTTCCGCCGCAGGTCTAGGGAATTTAATGATGTCGAGGAATTGGGGGAAAATTGCTGATAAGTATGGCTATATCAAAATACTGATCATTCTTCTTTTCTTGGCGGGAATTGTCTACCTGCCGGGAGCAGCCGTTACAAGTTTTTGGCAGCTTGTCATCATCCGCTTCGCTCTCGGTGTCACGATTGGCGGCATTATTCCTGTGCGGATTGCTTATATCCGCCAAGAAGCACCGATTGCGATGCAAGGGGAGGTACTTGGCTACAATACTAGTTTAAGGTTCCTTGGGAATATCATCGGGCCGTTATTAGGTGGATTCGTATCCGGCTCCTTTGGATTTTCCGCGGTATTTATCAGTACAAGTGCCTTATTGGTTATCAGCGGTTTTATTTTACTTGTCTCCATGCAGCGAAATCCAAAACTTGTAAAGCATACAGCATAACAGCATCGGATCATTCTTATCCTGTCCGAATAAGCTTCTGATTCAGACATATGCGAATCAGCCGTTTTTGGAGGTTATTGAAAAAAAGAGCAGGGCAGCTAAATGCAGAGGCGGCCCTGTTCTCTTTTATCGACAAATTACCGGGGAAATAACGCCAATATCAGTGTTATGTCGACAAAATTACGAATATTCAAATAATATATCCGTTGTCTATTAAAAATTCCAAATCGTTTTATTGGCCTGTTTCCAAGCAAAAATGGTGATCACTAGGAGCAGGATGAAATAAATTACCACTCCGAATGGGATAAAAGTAACGGCAAAATGGATACCAATAAAAACAGCAATCAACAGTAACGCCAGCATAATTTTTGCTCCCCCGCTCTGCTGGGCATCCTCAAACGATTCCGAAAAAGGCAGCGTCCCTTTAAGATAGTTCGAGCAAATTACCGTGTATAATACGGCGGTCACGAACACAACTAAAAGGTCTGGGATGACTTTTATTCCGAAGATACCGATAAAAATGACGGATAGGATCAAATAGACTGGAAGAAAAAGATTGACAATAAACACCTTCAATGCCGCACTGTATAAGGGTGCTAAGCTCTTTATCGGAGCAGTTTTGTAAATCCAAGCCCCCTTATATTTCCCTGAGTATTTCAGCATCGTCACCGCATTGGGGATCATCAAGCAAGACATATAAATTCCTAAATACCATTTGCTCGATACGAGGTGAGCATAGGAATTCATTTGAATTTCGTTAAACAAAAAAATAAATGGGAAAACGAGCGATAGCCCTAAAGAGGGATAAACCTTTAAGCGAAATTCCCGTTCGTTCCGCATCATATTATCGGAGAATCGAAACAATACCTTTTCCTCGTTACTTCGGCAAATAACACCGGCCAGCCACTGTTTCCACCTGCGTTCCTTCCGTTTACTTTCCCCGCTATTATTTGTTAACTTTTGCAGGTTCCTTTCAAATGAAGGCATCATTCGGTTATAAACGACAATCGCTAGAACTGGCACAACGAAAGCCATTAGTGAAAAGATAACTAGATATCCGTTCGAATGGCTCCCTAAGAACAGCTCGAAAGGTGCCCCAAACCAAATGGGTGGAATAAAGAATTGCCACCAGCTTGGAGAAAAGGTAATTTTCATATCAATAAAACTAAAGGCCCTCCCCAAAATCTGATATCCGACAGCAATCGAGACCGATAAACCAATTTGGACATAGTTGATGATATCTTTTAATTTTTCACCGTCAAAGTAACGCAGGATGAAATAGTAAATAATCGCTGTTAATACGACAATAAATAAATTGACCAAAATCAGCCCAATCAGTGAGAGGAGCAAAAACAGGATTCCATACTTAAATGTCCCGGCCACAATCGGAGCTCCTGCGATAGCCGCTGTCAGAAAGAATAGATAAATACTAATATGAACTGTTTTTGCTGCACTGATCGTTTTTCGCCCAACCGGTTTTGTCTGCAGAATTCCTTTGTCCTTGATATCGAGAAGAACATTGGAAAAGTCAGAGATCATCGAGGTCATCACAAGAAACATGACGATTCCGAAAAGAATACTCATTTGATAGAGATAATTCTGTCCAAAAATCACAATAGGAATTAGAAAGAGGCTTAATAATACATACATCCCTAACGATTTGATAAAGCCGTTTTCTTCCGGCTTTTTCTTTTTCTTAGCCTGTTGGTTAAAGATGGTGGGGGTCCTTCGCCCATCCATCGTTAATTTGACTGCTAAAATTTTTCGCATCACGGGATAATCAATCCCAAAGCTCTCAAAAATCCGCCGGAACAAATCTAAGAATTTAAGCGTTTGAAAGTTTTTCATCGAATTATACCTCTTGGACGATGGCTACAAATTCCTCCGCCAGCGCCTTATATTCATTAAAACCTGTCAGCTGATTAAAGATTTGTTCCAATGTCCCTTCCTTGTTCTGAGCCTTCAACTCGTTGAAGCTGCCATCGGCAACAATTTTTCCATCATTAATTAAGATAATCCGATTACTGATTTTCTCAACGACGTCCATGATATGTGACGAGTAGAAAATCGTTTTTCCCTGCGCCGCCAGGACAGCGAGGATTTCTTTAAAGACCATGACACTGTTGGCATCGAGGCCGCTTAACGGCTCATCCAAAAATAACAGGTCTGGGTTATGAAGTAAACTTGAGATAATCAATACCTTTTGCCGCATTCCTTTGGAATAGGAGGCAATTCTTGAATCGTACACCTCTTCCAAGCCGAAGACTTTCATCAGCCGCAGTGATTTTTCATCCGCCGCTTGAAATTCCATTCCATATAGTTCACCAACAAAGGTTAGGTATTCCCTAGCGGTGAGATTATCATAGAGTTCAGCGATTTCCGGAACATAGCCAATCTTCCTTTTATAGCCGATATTCTTCTCCGTTACTTCCTCGCCAAAAATCTCCACCTTCCCGGAATAGTCCCCCTCGAGCCCTAGCAATATCTTGATTGTCGTGCTTTTTCCGGCGCCATTTGGTCCAATATAACCGATAATTTGCCCACGGTGGACCGTTAAATCAATCCCCTTTAATACCTCTTTTGCCCCGTAATTTTTCTTTAAATCTCGTAAACATAATACTACTTGTTCGATGACCATCACCTTCTATCACATTTGATACTTTCATATTACCATGTTCTGCCCTTATTTCTGGTAAAAATATGGCTGGCGAAGGGGTTTTTCTTCTGCGCCAGCCAATCTATTATTTATTTTTACTCAAATAATACACATATGCTTTTATCATAAAATAACTAACTTCCTCAGGGAGCAGTTCCTTAATTGGCTTTAGCCGATTTCGACCAGCCTCTTCGACTGCCTTTTCTAATAGTGGGATGTATTCACTTGGAATCATCCTGATGAAGTCGACAGTTAATCCTTGCTGGGCACATTGAAGCAGATGACTTTCTACGGTGCTTATCGCAAGCTCGCGCTTTTCCGCAATCTCGTTAATGGACAGACCATTTTGGTGCAGCTCAAGTGTTTCTAGATGAGAATCTCCTACAGCTTTGGCTAACTTTTTCGGCACTTTCGGCTCTGCTTGGATTTCGCTCTGATAATCCGGATGGGCATCTAAATAGGTCCGAATCGCTTGAATGAATTCAAGTCCATATTTTTGCAGCTTATGTTCCCCCACACCGCTGACCTGTAAAAACTCTTCGTTCGTTTTCGGCAGCTTGGCACACATGTCCTTAAGCGCGGCATCAGAAAAAATGACAAATGGCGGTACTTTCTCTGTTTCGGCAATACTTTTTCGGACCTCTCTAAGCTCTTCAAACAATGGGTCATTTTTCGAAACTTCTTTCACTTTAACGGCTTCTCGGCGATAAACCGGCTCATGTCCTAAAAGAATATCTTTCCCTTTCGGAGAAACATAGATGGTCGGAAATTGCCCCTGTTCAATCGCAATCAGCTCCTGCGAAATCAAGAATTCAATAAAATCACTGACATCTTTCGCCCCTTGATCTTTCATGATTCCGTAGGTGGTGAGCCGATTAAAGCCCATTTCGGTTACTTTTTTATTTTTTGATCCCGTTAACACTTGTGCGGTAATGTTTTTGCCAAAGCGCTGCCCCATCCGAATCACGCAGGACATCACCATTTGTGCTTCCTTTGTAACATCGATGCTTGTCCGAGAATCTAAACAATTGCCGCACCTGCCGCAGGTGTCCGTTTCTGTTTCGCCAAAATACTTTAAAATAAATTCCTGGAGGCAGCTCTCTGTGTGACAATAATCAACCATTTGCTGCAGCTTTTCTAATTCTTGTGTGATCCGGCCCCGGTCACTTGATTGATCAATTAAAAAGCGCTGCACCTGCACATCCTGCGGGGAATAAAGCAGGATACATTCACTCTCTAGCCCGTCACGACCGGCACGGCCTGCTTCCTGGTAATAGCTCTCCATGTTTTTCGGCATCTGAAAATGAAGCACATAGCGAATATTTGATTTATCTATCCCCATTCCGAAGGCAGAGGTCGCAACCATGACCGATGCTTTATCTTCCAAAAATCGTTCCTGCTCACGGGCACGGTCCACATCGCCCATCCCTGCATGGTACCTAGCAACATTGATGTTTTCTTTCCTCAGCCGTTCATAAAGCTGGTCCACATTTTTCCTTGTTGCTGCATAAATAATCCCTGCTTCTTTTTCGTTCTTTTTTAGATAGGCTTGGAGATACTTCACCCGGTCCTGTCCTTTTATAACTGAAAAAGAAAGATTTTCACGTTCAAACCCGGTAATGATTGTATTATTTTCATCAATATTTAGCAGCTGGCAAATATCTGCGCGAACTCTTGGGGTTGCGGTTGCTGTTAGGGCGAGCACATTCGGCCGCTTAGGCAGATTATGAATCATTTGCTGGATATGGCGGTAGCTTGGGCGGAAATCATGGCCCCACTGTGAAATACAATGGGCTTCATCGACGGCAACTAATGGAATCTCCATCTGATTAAGGTCTTCCAAAAACTCGTATGATTCCAAACGCTCGGGCGCAATGTAGAGTAATTTATATTTGCCCTGCTTTGCCGCTCGAATCCGTTCGTTTGCCTCATTATACGTAAGGGAACTATTAATAAATGCCGCAGGAATCCCGACTTGAATGAGGGCATCTACCTGGTCCTTCATTAAGGAGATCAGCGGAGAGATGACAATCGTGGTGCCTGGCAGAATAAGGGCAGGAATTTGGTAGCAAATCGACTTTCCGCCGCCAGTCGGCATAACACAAATGGTGTTTTCTCCGGTTAATACCGAGCGGATTGCCTGCTCCTGGCCTTTTCGGAAGGCTTCGTAGCCAAAATGGGATTCTAGTAAGGGGAGTGCTTTTTCAAACAAGATGGTTTCTCCTTTCAATTTGGGGATAATCTATGTAATAGTGCAAGGGTGCTATACCCTATTATAACTCTAATTTTGGGGCTTTGTTAAAGATTAATATGGTATATTTACCATTGAATATAGATATTTCGGTTACGAGGAGGGAGCCAGTAGTGTTGAAAGGTTTATTTATCAGAAAGGTGCCGATTTTCTTGTGTTTACTCCTAACAAGCGGCGCTGCTACTGCTGCAAGTCAACCAAGAAACGAAGCAGTGATTGATGTAAAGTGGCCGATTTATAAAATTGAAAAAAATAATCACTTCATGTATCTGTTCGGTACCATACATATAGGTAAAAAAGAGATGTATCCCTTTCCTAAAAAAATTGAACATGCTCTCAAAGAATCAAAATTTCTCGTTACCGAAACAGATGCCATTGACCTAAAGAATGTTGATTATCAAGACATGTATTTATTAACAGAGGATAAAAGCTTAAGTGATTATTTATCAACGGATGCCCAAGAGTATTTGGAAAAGCGCGCTAAAGAATATGGACTCGATTATCACTCTCTTCAGCAATATCGATTGTGGTTTGTGATGAGTTTATTTTTAGACGCTGGCACGGTTGATTTGACATCGGATTATGGCGTTGATCAAAAGATAATGGAATTGGCGGATTCCTATCATCTTATAAACAAATTTCTTGAAACACCAAAATATCAAATTGAAGCAATGCAAAAAGTATATTCTGAAAATGAAGCTGAAAAAGTAATTAAACAAATTCCATCATTAACAGAATCAAAAAAGCAGCTGGCGCAATTATATACTGACTATATTCAAGGAAAATTAACAGACATTGAAGAGCAGCTTGCAGATGAATTTGATAAAAAACAAAATAAAATACTTGTTGAGGACAGAAATAAAGTCTGGGTGGAAAAATTTGAATCGTATATACGAAGTGGTGAGATTTACTTTGTGGCTGTCGGATATGGGCACTTAGAGGGTGAAAATGGAGTCCTCGCCTATTTTAGGGAAAATGGATATGAAGTAAAGAAACTTATTAATTAGTCATGGGAAAGGCTTGAGGCCAAAAATAACCTCAAGCGTTTTTACTTGTAGATTTCATTACCAGTTGATAGTTAAGAAAACCGGAAGATGTTAAAACACCCAAAATAACCATTGTTGTTCCAAGCACTTGAACAATTGATACTTGCGTTCCCATCATGATTGAAAGAATCATGGTAACCACAGGAACGAGGTTAAAGAAGACCGAAGTATTAGCCGCTCCAATCATCTCCATTGCTTTGTTCCACCATAGATAGCCTAACACGCTCGTAAAGATGGCCATAAATAATATGGCCCCCCAGGCAGAAATCGTAACGTTTACCAGCGGTTGAGTACTTGGTGAACATAGAGCTAAAAGAACAAGAAATAAGGCACCGACAATCATTGTATAGGTGGTGGTCTCCATAGAAGAACTAGTTTTTAAATACTTTCGCCCTAATACACCATATAACGCCCAGCACACATTCCCTAATAAAATCAGCATGTCGCCCTTTGATATGGAAAGCGTACGAATAACCTCCCATGAGCCATGAGTTAAAACCAATATCACTCCAACGAGTGCAAAAATAATTCCTGCAGCTTGTCTTTTGGATATCGGAGTTTTTAGTACAAAATATGCTAAAATTGTCGTAACTAATGGGTTTGTTGCCATAATTAATGCCCCATTTAATGGAGAAGTATGTTTCATTCCGAAAAAGAATAAGGCATTAAAACCGAAAATTCCGATAACACCTAATAATGTGTATATGGCAGCGTATTTTCGAATGACGGTCCATTTTATTTTCCTTTGAAGCAAAAGGATGAAAAACATCACTATGGCGGCAATGCCAAACCTCCAGCCTGCCGCACTAGCTGCTGAGAAATAATGAACAGCGTACTTTGCAAGAATAAATGTGGCACCTGTAACAATGGCAAAACCTAGTAACATCGCCAACACTTTACCGTTCATCATAATGTCCCCCTTCTAACATTTCCTGATAGGTTTCCAGCTTTTCTTCTGTTAGCCGGATGACCATCTCAATTTCTTTCCGTTGCTGCTCCAAAGTCAGTAAATGCTTTTGTAGAATGTTCATTCGTTTTTGTACCTTCGGAGTTCTTTCTTGTTCGGAATCATCACTTTCCAATAAGCATCCATCCACCAAAAACTCTTGGATATCCTCTAAAGACATTCCCGTATTTTTTAACACTTTCATAAACTGCAGCAAGCGAATATCGCCTGCTGTATATAGCCGTTTGCCACCAACTTTAATTGGTGACTCCAATAGGCCAATTTTTTCGTAGTATCGTAACGTATGAGCAGAAAATCCTGTTTCCTTGGCAACCTCTGAAATACTAAACATTAACAACCACACCTCCTAATCACATGCTACAACTTAGAGTTAGCTCTAAGTCAAGAAGAAAATTATTGACTGTGAAAAAAAAGATCCACACTTATCTTTCCAAGGTTCCCACACAATGAATTCCAATCATTTAATCTATTAATTTGTGTCGCTCACTTGGAATTCATATAATGTAAATATCTTAAGAGATTAAAGGTGTAATAGAATGGGGGAGAATGTGATAATTAAAGCAGTTATTTTTGATTTTGATGGGACCATTATTGATACAGAAACGATTTGGTTTGAAGTTTATCAGGAAATCCTAAAAGAGACGTATGAAATCGAATTACCGCTAGAGGAATTTGCAAAAAGTATCGGTACTACTGATGAGGAGTTTTTTCAATACATAGAAAACCAAACAGGAATGAAGATTGATCAAGAGAATATCGAAAAATTAGCAACTGAACGCTTTTTAGCAAAAAAGGGAATCTTAGCTGTTCGTGAGGGAGTAAAGGAAAAACTAGATGAAGCCAAAGAGCTGGGATTGAAGATTGGACTTGCTTCCAGTTCATCTCGGGAATGGGTCGAAGGATTCCTTAGACAATTTGAACTTTGGGAGTATTTCTCCGTGATAAAAACAAAAGAAGATGTCACAAAGGTTAAACCTGATCCCGCTCTCTATATAAAGGCTTTAGCTGAATTACAGGTGGAACCTCAAGAGGCCTTGGCTATTGAAGATTCGCTAAATGGAGCGCTGGCTGCCATCGAAGCAGGGATGGAATGCGTCGTAATCCCCAATCAGGTAACATCCTTTTTAACCTTTCATGAAAAAACTATTCGTTCTGAAACATTTTTCGATTTTAGCTTTGAACAGATAAAATAATGGATGAAAATCGAGTAGAGGGAAAATAATTTAATTATTCTCGCCCCTCTCACACCACCGTACGTACGGTTCCGTATACGGCGGTTCAATTTATATTACAGTGTGTACTTTTAGATAATGTTCTAAAGCAGAGGG